>NZ_JBMNDS010000046.1:0-77107 GCF_052543295.1 Streptomyces sp. SAS_270 | reverse complement strand
GCGGGAAGGCAGCCCTGGTCGCTGCATTCGGTGCCGTAATCAGCCCGTGGGCTGCGGCTGCGGAGTCCGGGTGGATTCCCGGGTCCGCCCCGGCTGCTTCAACAGCAGCGCGATGGCCGCCGCGAGCATCGAGATGCCGCCGGCCAAGGCGTAGGCCCCGTTGTAGCCCCAGGCCGCGACCACCATCGAGCCCAGCCCGCCGCCGAACAGGCCGCTGATCAGCTTGCCGCTGTACACCAGCCCGTAGTTGGTGGCGTTGTAGTTCTCGCCGAAGTAGTCCGGGGTCAGGGCCGCGAACATCGGGTAGAAGGCCCCGCCGCCGAACCCGGAGAGGAACGCGAAGAACAGGAACAGCCATTCGCTGCGGACGTCGCCCGCCCAGATCACGCCGAACTGGGCGAGCCCGAGGACGACGATGACGAACACCAGGGTCGGCTTGCGGCCCCAGGTGTCGGACAGCCAGCCGACCACCGCACGGCCGACGCCGTTGATGACCGCCATGATGCCCATCGACGACGCGGCGACCAGCGGGCCGAAGCCCACTTCCTTGGCGAAGTCGACCTGGAAGGAGATCCCGAAGATGGAGACGCCCGCGGTCATGACGAGGGTGATCCACATCAGGGGGAGCACGCCTGTCCTGATGGCCTCCTTGGGCGTGTACTGCTTCACCGCGGGAGGGTTCTTGGCGAGGCTCGCCGCGCTCTTGCCGTTGCCGGAGAACGTCAGCGGGTCGACGTCGGCCGGCCACCAGTTCTTGGGCGGGTCCTTGAAGAAGAACGCGCAGGACAGCACGACGACCATCACGTAGCAGCCGATGAGGTCGAGGACCCGGTGGTAGTTGGCGGTGTCGAACGCGTAGTTGAAGATGAAGATGAACGGCAGGGAGCCGTACGCGAAGCCGCCGTTGACGAAGCCCGTCCGGGCGCCCCGGCGCTCGGGGAACCACTTGCCGACCATGTTGATGCAGGTCGCGTACACCAGGCCGGAGCCGAGCCCGCCGACGACACCGAAGCCCACAATGGCCAGCAGCACGTTGCTCAGGTGCGACAGGGCGAGGAATCCGACGAGACACATGACCGAGCCGATGTACATGGCCCTGCGGGCGGTCAGGATGCCCTTCTCCCGCAGCCAGCCCGCCGGGAAGGCGATGCCGGCCTGGAAGAAGACCCAGACGCTCAGGATCCAGAAGGTGTTGCTCTGCGTCCAGCCGTGTGCGTGGGACAGGGTGTCCTCTGCCGAGCCGTACGCGTACTCGAAGACGCTGATGGCCATCATGGCGAGCCACGGCAGGTACACCATGAACTTCCGTGAGTGGCCCAGGATGTCCCGGTCGGTCTCGCCGATCCGGTAGACGCGGCCCCGGGAGTCGGTGACTTCGCGGTAGGTGGGTGGTGAGGGGTGCGAGGCACCGGTGCCGTCCGACGCGTCCTTCGCTGCGATGGGGTCTGCCGTCATGTCACGCCATCTCCTCGCCGAGCGGTTGCGGATTGGGGACGATGCTGCGGGTCTTCGGCCGGTCCGGTGCCTTCAGGAACAGCGCCAGCACGGCGGAGGCGAGGCCGACGGAGCCCGCGAGCACGAAGGCGCCGTGGTAGTCCCACGCGCCGACGACGACCGCGCCCATGCCCGAGCCCACGAGGCCGGAGATCAGCTTCGAGCTGTAGACCATGCCGTAGTTGGAGGCGTTGTTGTTCTCACCGAAGTAGTCGGCCGTCATCGCGGCGAACAGCGGGAAGATCGCGCCGCCGCCGAACCCGGAGACCATGGAGCAGAACAGGAAGAACGGCATGCTGCCCAGCTGGCCGGAGACCAGCACACCGAACTGGGCCGAGCCCAGCACCAGACACACGATGATCAGCGTGTTGCGGCGCCCGAAGCGGTCGGAGATCCAGCCGATCACCCCGCGCCCGGTGCCGTTGACGATGGCCTTCAGGGACATCGCCGTGGCCACGATTCCGCCGGCGAACCCCATGTCCTTGCCGAACGGCACCTGGAAGGCGATGCCGAAGATGTTGATCCCGGCCGTGCACAGCAGACAGAACCACATCATCCAAAGAACAGGTGTACGGGCGGCCTCCTTCGGGGTGTACTGCTTCACTGCGGGCGGGTTCTTCTCCAGCGCCCGCCGGATCCTCGGGTCGTCGGACACCTTCAGCGGATCCACGTGCGCCGGCCACCAGCCCTTGGGCGGGTCCTTGAAGAACCAGCCCGCGAACGCGACGACCGAGCAGCAGATCACGCCGACCATCACCAGGACGCCCTGGTAGTTGCTCAGGTCCATGTACGAGGTGAACAGGAAGACGAAGGGCACCGAGCCGTAGGCGAAACCGCCGTTGACCATGCCGGTCTTGCCGCCCTTGCGCTCCGGATACCACTTGCCGACCATGTTCACGCAGGTCGCGTAGACGAGCCCGGCTCCGATGCCGCTGAACATGCCGAACCCGATGTACGCGACGGTCACGTGCGGCGCGAACGCCAGCGAGAGATAGCCGATGACCGTGCCGAGCGCGCCGAGGAACATGGCGTACCGCGCGGGCAGCCGTCCGCTCTCGCGCAGTTGACCGGCAGGGAAGGCGACGGCCGCCTGGAAGAAGATCCAGACACCCATCAGCCAGAAGATGTGCCCACTGCCCCAGAGATGAGCGTCGTGCAGGGTGTCCTCGGCCGACGTGAACGCGTACTCCGAGGAGCTGATGCCCAGCATGCCGATCCATGGGAAGAGCACCATGGTCCAGCGTGGTCGCCCCATGATGTCCCGATCGGTCTCCCCGATGCGGTACAGGCGGCCGTTGCGATCCGTCACCTCCCTGTAGGAGGCGGATGTCGATAGGTCGGTGGTTGTCATGTCGCGTAGCACCCCTCGCGTCGAAAGATCTGGCCAGCGCCCCCTGTCCAAATGCCTTTCGTGTGCGCACGGGTCCCGGGGGGGCCGACGCGCACCGTCGGCCCCCCCGCCCTCGGGTCACCTCATGAGCCGCCCCCCAAAAGGCCCGCCGCGCGCGCCCACCGGTACTTGGCGCCGAGGACGGCCACCGGCTTCTCGGTCGTGTACGGGTACGCCACGACGCCGCGCTCGAAGAGGTACTGGCATGCCTCCTCGACCTCTACGTCGCCCGCGAGCGACGCCACCACCGGCTTCTCGATGCCGCGCTCCCGGAACTCGGCCACCACGCGCGCGGTGAGCTCGGCGAAGACCATGGGAGGGGTCACGATGGTGTGCCAGTAGCCGAGGACGAGCGCGTGGATGCGCGGGTCCGTGAGGCCGAGCCGGATCGTCGCCTCGTACGTCGACGGGGGCTCGCCGCCCGTGATGTCGACCGGGTTGCCCGCGGCTCCGAAGGGCGGGATGAACTCCCTGAAGGACGCGTCCAGGTCCGGAGGTATCTCCATCAGGGACAGTCCGTTGTCGGTCACCGCGTCCGACAGGAGGACACCGCTGCCGCCGGCCCCGGTGATGATCACGACGTTGTCACCCCGCGGAGCGGGAAGAACCGGCAACGCGCGCGCGTACTCCAGCATGTCGTTGAGTCCCGGAGCCCTGATGACACCCGCCTGCTTGAGGATGTCGTCGTAGACGGCGTCGTCGCCCGCGAGCGCACCCGTGTGGGATCCCGCGGCCTTGGCGCCCGCCGCGGTACGCCCCGCCTTGAGCACCACGACCGGCTTCTTGGGAACCGTCGCCCGGGCGGCCTCCACGAAGGCGCGGCCGTCCTTGAGGTCCTCCAGGTGCATGGCGATGCACTCGGTGTGCGGGTCCTCGCCGAACCAGGTGAGCAGGTCGTCCTCGTCCAGGTCCGACTTGTTGCCGAGCCCGACGATCGCCGAAACACCCGTCTTCGTAGTGCGCGCGAAACCCAGGATGGCCATCCCGATGCCGCCGGACTGCGAGGTCAGCGCGACGCCGCCCTTCACGTCGTACGGCGTGCAGAACGTGGCACAGAGGTCGTGCCACGTCGAGTAGTAGCCGTAGATGTTCGGCCCGAGGAGGCGGACGCCGTGCCGTTCGGCGATGGCCACGATCTCGTCCTGCAGGGCGTGCTCACCGGTCTCCGCGAACCCGGAGGGGATCAGTACGGCGTTGGGGATCCCCTTGCGTCCCACCTCCTCCAGGGCCGAGGCCACGAACTTGGCGGGAATCGCGAAGACCGCCACATCCACCTCACCGGGAACGTCCGTGACACTCTTGTACGCCTTGCGGCCCAGAATGTCATCGGCCTTGGGGTTCACCGGATGGATCTCCCCGGCGAAGCCGCCGTCGATGAGGTTGCGCATCACCGAATTGCCGATCTTGCCCTGTTCGTTGGAGGCGCCGATCACGGCGACCGACGAGGGCTGCATCAGCCGGCGCATCGAGGTGAGGATCTCCTCGCGGCCGTACTTGCGCCGCTCCTTGGGGAGCGACTGCGCGAGGATCACGCGGATGTCCGCCGCGAGCGCGCCCTGCGGAGTGGCGATCACCGGGTTCAGGTCCACCTCGGCGATCTCCGGGAAGTCCGCGACGAGTTCGGAGACCCGGCGGATCTGCTCGGCGATCGCCCAGCGGTCCACGGCCGGCGCGCCGCGCACCCCGCGCAGGATCTCCGACGCGCGGATCGAGTCCAGCATGGACAGCGCCTCGTCGGCGTCCACCGGGGCGAGCCGGAAGGTGACGTCCTTGAGGACCTCCACCAGCACACCGCCGAGCCCGAAGGCGACGACCTTGCCGAAGGTCGGATCCGTGACCGCCCCGACGATGACCTCCTGCCCCTGGGGCAGCAGTTCCTGCACCTGTACGCCGGCGATGCGTGCCTGGGGCGCGTAGGCCCGCGCGTTCTCGATGATCCTGCAGAACGCGGCGCGTACGTCCGCCGCGCCCTCCACGCCGACGACCACGCCGCCCGCGTCGGTCTTGTGCAGGATGTCGGGGGAGACGATCTTCATCACGACGGGTCCGCCGAAGCGCGCCGCGTACGCCACCGCCTCGTCGACGTCGGTCGCGAGCTCCTCGCCGGGAACCGCGATGCCGTACGCGTCGGCGATCACCTTGCCCTCGGGCGCGGTCAGCGCGGCGCGACCCTCGGCCCGTACGGAGTCGAGGAGTGTGCGCACCCTCAGCACCCGGTCTTCGGCCATCACTCAGATCACTCCGTTCGACTTGAGCAGGCGCAGCTCCTCGTCGCCGAGGCCGAGCTCGCCGATGTAGACCTCTTCGTTGTGCTCGCCGAGCAGCGGTGAACTGGTCACGTCCACGGGGGAGTCGGAGAGCTTGAGCGGGCTGCCCACAGTGGTGAACTCGCCCCGCTGCGGGTGCGGCACCTTCACGACCATCTCGTTGGCGACCAGCGACTCGTCCTCGATGATCTCCTTGGTGGACAGGATCGGGCCGCACGGGATGTTGTGGGCGTTGAGCTTCTCCAGCACCTCCCACTTGGGGAGCGTCGAGGACCACTCCTCGATGAGCTGGAACATCTTGCCGAGTTGGGGCAGGCGTGCCGCCGGAGTCGCCCACTCGGGGTCGTCGGCCAGTTCGGGCCGTCCGATGAGCTCGCTGAGCGGCTTCCAGCCGACGGGCTGCACGATGACGTACACGTAGTCGTTCGGGCCGCCCGGCGCGCACTTGACCGCCCAGCCCGGCTGACCGCCGCCCGACGCGTTCCCGGACCGGGGAACCTCGTCGCCGAAGTCGTCGTTGGGATATTCACGGAGCGGGCCATGTGCCAGTCGCTGCTGATCGCGCAGCTTCACCCGGCAGAGGTTGAGCACAGCGTGCTGCATGGCCACATTGACCCGCTGACCGCGCCCGGTGTTCTCCCGCTGGTACAGCGCCGCGAGAATCCCCGCCACGGCGTGGATGCCCGTGCCCGAGTCACCGATCTGGGCCCCCGTCGCCAGCGGCGGTCCGTCCTCGAAGCCCGTGGTGGACATCGAGCCGCCCATGGCCTGCGCGACGACCTCGTACGCCTTGAAGTTGGTGTACGGGCCGTCCCCGAACCCCTTGATGGAGGCATAGACGATACGGGGATTGATCTCCTGGATGCGGTCCCAGGTGAAGCCCATGCGGTCGACCGCGCCCGGCCCGAAGTTCTCGACCATGATGTCGGAGCGCCGGATCAGCTCGGTGAGGATCTCCTTGCCGCGTTCGGTCTTGGTGTTGAGGGTGATGCTCCGCTTGTTGCAGTTGAGCATCGTGAAGTAGAGGGAGTCGACGTCCGGGAGGTCGCGCAGCTGCCCGCGCGTGATGTCTCCGGTCGGCGCCTCCACCTTGACGACGTCCGCGCCGAGCCAGCCGAGCAGCTGGGTCGCGGAGGGTCCGGACTGGACATGCGTCATGTCGAGGACGCGGATGCCTTCAAGTGCCTTGGTGGTCACCTGGGTCACCTCACTTGTACATCGTCTGGTTCATGGTTCCGGGGGCGTACGCGTCCGGGTCGACCCAGACGTTGATCAGGGACGGCTTGCCCGACTCGCGGGCGCGCCGCAGCGCCGGGGCGATGTCGGCGGGGTCGCGGACCTCCTCGCCGTAGCCGCCCAGCATCTGGGCGAACTTGTCGTAGTGGACGTCGCCGAGGGTGTTGCCGATCCGCTCGCGCTCCAGGCCGTACTTCGCGGCCTGGCCGTAACGGATCTGGTTCATCGAGGAGTTGTTGCCGACGATGCCGACGAAGGGGAGGTTGTAGCGGACGAGGGTCTCGAAGTCCCAGCCGGTCAGGGAGAACGCGCCGTCCCCGAAGAGGGCCACGACCTCCTTGTCGGGCCGTGCCTGCTTGGCGGCGAGGACGAAGGGGATGCCGACGCCGAGGGTGCCGAGGGGGCCCGGGTCCATCCAGTGCCCGGGTGACTTGGGCTGGACGACCTGACCGGAGAAGGTGACGATGTCGCCGCCGTCGCCGATGTAGATCGAGTCCTCGGTGAGGAAGTCGTTGATCTCGCTCACCAGACGGTAGGGGTGGATCGGCGAGGAGTCGGACCTCAGGCTGGGCAGCCGCTTCTCGATCGCGGTCTGCTCGGCGGCGCGCAGCTCGTCCAGCCACTCCTTGCGCCTGGCCGCGCCTCCGTTGAGGCGCCCGGAAGCGGCCTCGGTCACCGACTTCAGGATCAGCCCCGCGTCGCCGACTATCCCGAGGTCGATGTCGCGGTTCTTGCCGACGGTCCGGTAGTCGAGGTCGATCTGCACGACGGTCGCGTCCGGCGACAGCCGCTTGCCGTAGCCCATGCGGAAGTCGAAGGGCGTGCCGACGATGACGATCACGTCGGCGTTGGAGAACGCGTACCGGCGCGAGAGCTGGAAGTGGTGCGGGTCCCCGGGAGGCAGGGTGCCGCGTCCCGCGCCGTTCATGTAGGCGGGGATGTTGAGGGTGCGGACGAGGTCGATGGCGGCCGCGGTGCCCCGGGTCGTCCACACCTGGCTGCCCAGCAGGATCGCGGGCTTCTCGGCGTGCACGAGCAGGTCGGCGAGCTTCTCGATCGCCTCGGGGTCGCCGATCGAACGGGTCGATGCGCGGTACTGGCCGGCGGCGGGGATCCGGGCCTTGTCCACCGGCACCTTGGCGTCCAGCACATCGCGCGGGATCTCCAGGAAGGAGGGGCCGGGCGCTCCGTGGTAGCACTCGCGGAACGCCATCGAGACCATGTCGGCCGCTCGCGCCGTGTCCGGCACCGTCGCCGCGAACTTGGTGATCGGCGTCATCATGTCGACGTGCGGCAGGTCCTGGAGGGACCCCATCTTGTGCTGCGTGTGCGCCCCTTGGCCGCCGATCAGCAGCATCGGGGACTCCGCGCGGAAGGCGTTGGCGACACCGGTCACGGCGTCGGTCGTGCCGGGACCCGCCGTGACGACCGCGCATCCTGGCTTCCCGGTGATGCGTGCGTAACCGTCGGCGGCGTGCGCGGCGACCTGCTCGTGGCGGACGTCGACGACCTCGATGCCCTCGTCGACGCAGCCGTCGTAGATGTCGATGATGTGGCCGCCGCACAGGGTGTAGATGACCTCCACACCCTCCGCTTTGAGTGCCTTGGCGACCAGATGCCCACCGGAGATGAGGGCTTGGTTCTTGTCGCTGCTGTCGTCAGGCATGGCGAAGTCCTGTCCCTTCGTAGGGGGGTGGAACGCTCTCGCGGTACATTGCATACAGTCGACGAATACTGTATGAAGCTTGTTATCCCGCATCCGGTGGGTGGTGTCCAGGGGGCGTGCGGCACTTTTGAGTCAGGAGCCGGAATGGACCTGTACGAGCACCAGGCAAGGCAACTCTTCGAGGAACACGGCATCTTGGTGCCGAGGGCCGAGGTCACGGACTCGCCCAAGGAGGCACGCGAGATCGCCCGCAGGCTCGGCGGCCGTGTAGTCGTCAAGGCGCAGGTGAAGACCGGCGGCCGCGGCAAGGCGGGCGGTGTGAAGCTCGCCGCGGACCCGGCCGCCGCCGAACTGACCGCACGCCAGATCCTCGGCATGGACATCAAGGGCCACACCGTCGGCAAGGTCATGCTGGCCCAACCGGTCGACATCGAGAGCGAGTTCTACGTCTCCTACGTCCTCGACCGCGCCGCCGGCCGCTTCCTCGCGATCGCCTCCGCCGAGGGCGGCATGGAGATCGAGGAGGTGGCCGCGAGCAGGCCCGAGGCCGTCGCCCGCATCCCGATCGACCCCGCTGAAGGGGTCACCACGGCGACGGCGTCCGCCATCGCCGAGGCTGCGGGCCTGCCCCCGCAGACCGTCGACGTCCTCATGCGGCTCTGGGAGGTGCTGACCCGCGAGGACGCCGTACTCGTCGAGGTCAACCCCCTGGTCCTTACGGCACAGGGGAAGATCCTCGCCCTGGACGGCAAGGTCACCCTCGACGACAACGCCCGCTTCCGCCAGGCGCGTTGGGGAGGTGACGAGGCCGAACACGGAGACCCGCTGGAGGCGGCAGCCGCGGCCAAGGGGCTCAACTACGTCAAGCTGGACGGCGAGGTCGGCATCATCGGCAACGGAGCGGGCCTGGTCATGTCGACCCTCGACGTCGTCGCGGGATGCGGCGCCCGTCCCGCCAACTTCCTCGACATCGGCGGCGGAGCCTCCGCCCGGATCATGGCCGACGGCCTGTCCGTCATCCTCTCCGACCCGGCCGTGAAGTCGGTCTTCGTCAACGTCTTCGGCGGCATCACGGCCTGCGACGCGGTCGCCGACGGCATCGTGCAGGCCCTGGACGCCGTCCAGTTGACCAAGCCGCTCGTGGTCCGCCTCGACGGCAACAACGCCGTACGCGGCCGCGCGGTCCTCGAGGAGCGCGCGCATCCGCTCGTCGAGCAGGTCACCACCATGGACGGCGCCGCGCGCCGTGCCGCCCGACTCGCCCACGCCGGCTGAAGGAGCAGGACATGGCCATCTTCCTCAGCAAGGAGAGCAAGGTCCTCGTCCAGGGCATGACCGGCGCAGAGGGCATGAAGCACACCCGTCGCATGCTCGCGGCCGGCACGGATGTCGTCGGCGGCGTCAACCCGCGCAAGGCGGGACGCAGCGTCGACTTCGACGACCGGGCCGTACCCGTCTTCGGCTCGGTCCGCGAGGGCATGGCGGCGACCGGCGCCGACGTCACGGTCGTCTTCGTGCCACCCGCCTTCGCCAAAGCGGCCGTTGTCGAGGCCGCCGACGCCGGGATCGGCCTCGCGGTCGTCATCACCGAAGGCATCCCGGTGCACGACTCGGTCGCCTTCCACGCGTACGCCGCCGCGCAGGGCACCCGTGTCATCGGACCCAACTGCCCGGGACTGATCACTCCGGGCCAGTCCAACGCGGGCATCATCCCCTCCGACATCACCAAGCCCGGGCGCATCGGCCTGGTGTCCAAGTCGGGCACACTCACCTACCAACTCATGTACGAACTGCGCGACATCGGCTTCTCGACATGTGTGGGCATCGGCGGCGACCCCGTCGTCGGCACCACGCACATCGACTGCCTGGCCGCGTTCCAGGACGACCCCGACACCGAACTCATCGTCCTCATAGGAGAGATCGGCGGTGACGCCGAGGAACGCGCGGCCGCATACGTCCGCGACCACGTCACCAAGCCCGTCGTCGCCTACATCGCCGGATTCACCGCGCCCGAGGGCAGGACGATGGGGCACGCGGGCGCGATCGTGTCGGGTTCCTCCGGCACCGCGGCCGCCAAGAAGGAAGCGCTGGAGGCCGTCGGCGTCAGGGTCGGAAGGACCCCGACCGAGACCGCGGAACTGGTCCTGGCCCGGCTGGAGGCGGAGCGCGCCGGCACTCATGGCTGACCTGAGGTGATTCCCGCGGGCCGGCCCGCCTCGCCACGCTCCTCCGTACCCGCGCGACGCCCTCCTCTGTGCGTACGCGACCCGTGCTCGTGCCGGCCCGTGCACCATGCAGGTCGGCAGGAGCCGGCCCCTCCCTCCCGCCCCCGACTGTGCACCGAGAGCGGAGACACTCGATGGCATCCATCCTCAGCTCCACCCCACTCGTCGTGAAGTCCGGTACGTCCTGGGCCGACGCCTGGCAGCGCTGCCTCGCCGTCGCCCCCGAGGCGTTCCGCGACGACCGCGTCCTCAACCTCTGGGGCGCCGCCTGGCAGGCGGACGGCCGGGCGCTGCCCGCCACCAGCCCCGTCGACGGCAGCCCCATCGCCGGGCCGCCCCGCCTCAACGGCGCCACCGCCCGCGAGGCCGTACGCGCCTCGCTCGACCAGCACCGCGCCTGGCGCCACGTCCCCCTCGCCGAACGCCGCGCCCGCGTCGCGGCGACCCTCGACGCACTCACCGAGCACCGCGAACTGCTCGCCCTCCTGCTCGTGTGGGAGATCGGCAAACCCTGGCGGCTCGCCCAGGCCGACGTGGACCGGGCGATCGACGGCGTGCGCTGGTACGTCGACGGCATCGAGCCCATGGTCGAGGGGCGCACCCCGCTCGACGGCCCGGTGTCCAACATCGCGAGCTGGAACTACCCGATGAGCGTGCTCGTTCACGCAATGCTGGTACAGGCATTGGCAGGCAACGCGGTCATCGCCAAGACCCCGACCGACGGCGGCGTCGCCTGTCTCACCCTGGCCAGTGCGCTCGCCGCCCGCGAGGGAATCCCCGTCACCCTTGTCAGCGGCAGCGGCGGCGAGCTGTCGGAGGCGCTCGTGCGCGCACCCGAGATCGGCTGCGTCTCCTTCGTCGGCGGCCGCGACACGGGCGCCGCCGTGGCCACCGCCGTCGCTGACCTCGGCAAACGACACGTACTCGAACAGGAGGGACTCAACACCTGGGGCATCTGGAACTACAACGACTGGGACGCTCTCACGGCCGTCATCCCCAAGCTCTTCGACTACGGCAAGCAGCGCTGCACGGCCTACCCGCGCTTCGTCGTCCAGCGCGACCTCTTCGACGAGTTCCTCGCCGCGTACCTCCCGGCCGTGCGCACCCTGCGAGTGGGGCACCCGCTCGCCGTCGAGCACCCCGAGGACCCGTTCCCCGAGCTGGACTTCGGACCGGTGATCAACGCGGCCAAGTCGAAGGAGCTGCACGACCAGGTCGCCGAGGCCGTCAGCCGGGGCGCCGTCCCGCTGCACCGCGGCAAGCTGTCGGACGCCCGCTTCCTGCCCGGCCAGGACACCTCGGCGTACGTCCAGCCGGTCACGCTCCTGAACCCGCCGTCGTCCTCGCCGCTGCACCACGCGGAGCCCTTCGGCCCGGTCGACACCATCGTCCTGGTCGACACCGAGGCCGAGCTGCTCGCCGCCATGAACGCGTCGAACGGCGCTCTCGTCGCCACCCTCTCCACCGACGACGAGGCGACCTACGACCGGCTGGCCCCGCAGATCCGCGCGTTCAAGGTCGGCCGCGGCAAGCCCCGCTCCCGCGGCGACCGGGACGAGCTCTTCGGCGGCTTCGGCGCGTCCTGGCGCGGCGCCTTCGTCGGCGGCGAACTACTGGTGCGCGCCGTCACCCAGGGCCCCGAGGGCGAGCGGCTGCCCGGCAACTTCCCGGACTACCAGCTCATCCCGTGAGCCGCGGGCGGGCGGCACCCTCCCGGGGCGTCGCCCGCCGGGCGACGAACGGGACGCGCCCCGCCACCCGCAAAGGGACCCCGTGGCGACCACATGGCAAGCACACGGCAGCCACGGGGCCTATCCGATGCCCTGCCGGTCGGCGAGCAGGGCGAAGGCGCGGTCGGCCGCCTCCGTGACCGTCCGCTCCACGGCCTGCACCAGCAGCTCGCGATGGCGCAGCAGCGGCTCACGGCGCTCCTCGGCGACGGCCGGCAACAGATCGTCGAGGCCGGCCATCATGCGCCGGGTGACCTGCGGACTCTGCGCCGCGCATCCCCGGATCTCGGCGAACCCGAGATCGACCAACTCGGTCCAGCCCGGCACCGGTTGCACCAGCCGCACGGCTCCGTGCCGATCGCGGTGCAGCGACGTGTCGAGCGGTCTGCGGGCCAGCGCGGCGAGGAACTGCACGATGCGGTCCAGGGCCTGCACGGCCGTCGTCGGGTCGTTCACGGCGGGTGACAACGCGCGCAGCGCGATGTCGGACAGCTGCCGCAGCCCGAACCCGAGATCCTGGTGGAAGGTGCGCTCGACGCCTACGGACACCGTGTAGCGCAGCGCCCGCCGGGAGGGAGCGGGCCCGCCGTGCACGGCCAGCACCGGGGTCCCCGGCACCACGAAGTCCCCGATCCGTGGGATCAGCCGCAGCACGACCCCCTGCTGTCGCGCCGCACGCACCAGCCGGGCGATGTTCACATCCCGCAGCACTCCCGCGCGCCCCTGGTGCGCCACCTGCGCCGTCTCGGGCCCGAGGTCCTCCGCCGCGCCCAGGGCGAGAGCGGCCGGCATGTGCTGCACCACCCGGAACGACTCCGAGGTGATCCGGTCGACCACGTGCCCCACCCGCATCAGGCGCAACGTCTGGTTCACGTACATCACGAAGAGCAGCAGGCTCAACGCCACCATGAACAGCGTCATGATCGACTGCACCAGGGGCACGGACGTCACCAGCCGGGGGTCCGGCTCTCCGTCGTACGAGGTCAGGACGAGCAGCGACAGCAGAAAGGTCGCCAGGAACACGGCGAAGGTGGCCTTGGTGATCCTGCTCCGTACGAAGATCCGCACCACTCGCGGACTGAACTGCCCGCTCGCCATCTGCACGGCGACCAGCGAGATGCTGAACACCACACCGATGAACGTCATCATCGCAGAGCTGACCACGGTGACCACGGTCTTCGCGTCGTCCGCGAAGCGCAGCAGCTCCTTGACCGCGTCGTAGTCACCGGCGTCCTGCAACGCCTCGACGATCTCGGTGTCGAGGTCCGCCGCCACCGTCCAGGCCACGCCCACCAGCACCATCGCCGCGGTGGGCGCGAACCAGAACGTGTCGCGAAGATGCTCCCGCAACGGCGACAACGCCCTCGGCCGCCGCCCCGCACGGGGGCCTCCCGTAGTCATCCAGTCACCCATGGTGAGACTCTAGGCCCGCCCCCGCCGTGTCCCGCGGACCCGCTCCGGAGGCCTGGATACGCAGGTGAAAGCCACCCCGAAACCTTGGTATTGTTGTGCATGTCGCCGCGGGGAACACCCCCGGCCAGGCGGCAGACACCTAGTCCGGGTGGCGGAATGGCAGACGCGCTAGCTTGAGGTGCTAGTGCCCTTTATCGGGCGTGGGGGTTCAAGTCCCCCCTCGGACACTTTCTTGACATACGCGGATGGTCCTGGCCGAGTCTCGGTCAGGACCATCCGTTTTTCGTGTTCGGGCCCGCCCTCGTCGACCTGGTCGTCATCGACGAGGCCAGGCAGTGCGCCCTCCCACACGTGCATGGTCACAGTCGCCCGGCCTGCGGTGTGAGGGCGGCGCAACCGAACTTCCCACGCGGCCTAACAGGTCGGAAACCGCCTGGCGGGGTGGTCGGACTAGCTTCGTGAGTATGAGGGTGTGGGAGTCGGCACGGTCGTTGCTCGGCAGGCTTGGCGCAATCGGCAAGGGCGGGTTGCGCAAGGGGAGTTCAATGCGCCGCCACCGTGACCGAGTGGCTCCCGGCCGTCGGCCGGTGCCTGGCTGGCGCAGCGTCAGGGGCCGGGTGGCGGTGGTCATCACGGTGCCGATCTGTCTGTTGCTGGCGGTGGCCGGTCTCGCCGTGCAGGGTCGCGCCGAGGTCCTTGCCGACGCCCGGACGACCCGTACCGAGGTCGGCCTGAGCCTGCGGGTCCAGGCCCTGGTGCACCAGCTTCAACGTGAACGCGGCCTGACCAACGGCCTGTTGGGCGGTGAGCGGGAGTTCCGCGCAACGCTGGCCGCTACCCGCAAGCGCGTTGACACGGCGCTGCACGGAATGCGCCGGGATGTCGCCGTCGAGGGTGTCGTCCGACGGCACTTGGGTCGCCTGGCCGGCGTCCGTGCCGCTACCGACGGGGGCACCGCTGACCGCGCCGCGACCCTCAGCTTCTACACCGCCGCCGTCGGCGCCCTCAACGCCGTCGACCCGGTGGCAGAGACCGCGACGGGTTCGGACGCTCAACTGCGCGACGGGCTCGCGGCGTTGAGAGAGCTCGCCGCGGCCAAGGAATCCGTAGCTCTCGAACGCGGCCTTCTCAACGGCGTGTTCGCCGACGGCGCCTTCCACGGCCGCGAGTACCTCTCCTTCACCGAGGTACGCGCCACGCGCGTCGCCGCCCTGGACCGATTCAGGCAGGTCGCCACCGCACCCCAGCGCGCGGCCCTGGAACGCGCCTTCGAAACCGAGGACGCCGAGCGCGCCACCGCCTACGAGAACCGGGCGGAGGACGCCGCCGAGGGCTCCGTCCTTCGCGTGGACGCCGGCACCTGGTGGGACGCGATGACCGTACTCGTCGACGATCTGTACGCCGTCCAGCGGTCCGTCGGTGACGATGTGCGGGACCGGGCCGACCGGCGCAGCCATGACGCCGAGACGGGCCTCACCGCCTACCTCGTCTCGGGAGCGCTGGTGGCCGCCCTCCTCGCGGGCCTCGCCGCTTTCGCCTCCCGTTCCCTCACCCGCCCGCTCGGCGCGCTCGCCGAGGCCGCCCACGACGTGGCAACACACCGGCTGCCCGCGACCGTCGCCCGCATCCAGCAGGCCCCACCGGGCCAGGAAGAGCTTCTCCTCGCCGGGGACGCCCAGGACGCCCCCGATCCGCAACTGCTGGGCGGCGCGGCCGAGATCACCAAGGTCGCGGCCTCCCTGCACCAGGTGGAACGCACCGCCCTGCACCTCGCCGCCCAGCAGGCCGGCCTACGCCGCATCACCACCGAATCGCTCGCCAATCTCGGCCGCCGCAACCAGAACCTCGTACGCCGGCAGCTCGGCCTCATCACTCGCCTGGAACAGCAGGAACTCGACCCGGACGCCCTCGCCGAGCTCTTCGAGCTCGACCATCTCGCCACCCGGATGCGGCGCAACGCCGAAAATCTGCTGGTACTGGCCGGGCAGAACCCTCCGCGGCCCACGGCGGCGCCGGCCGGCAGCCTGGAAGTCGTCCAGTCCGCCGTCGCCGAGGTCGAGCAGTACCGGCGGGTGCTGATCGCGACCGTGGAGCCGGCGCGGGTGCGCGGGCACGCCGTCGCGGATGTCGCCCACCTCCTTGCCGAGCTCATCGAGAACGGGCTGACCTTCTCGCCACCGACCGAACCGGTCGAGGTGCACGGTTGGTACGACGCCCCGGACAACACGTACTGCTTCGCCGTCGTCGACCACGGCGTCGGCATGTCCGAAGCCGACAGGGAACGCGCCCACGCCCGCTTCTCCGGCTCCGGGGAGGAGGCCCTCCTCGCCGCGCCCACCCGGTTCCTCGGCCACCTCGTCGTCGGCCGGCTCGCCCATCGCCTCGGTGAAGGCACCCAGGTCCAGCTCTTCGACACCACCGGCGGCGGCCTGTCCGCTCTGCTCGTCCTCCCCGGGCGCCTGCTCGCCCCCGCGGAGAACCCCTCAGTCCCGGCTCCGCCCGCCCGGCCCGCAGTCTCCTCCCTGCTCAACGGCTTCAGAGCAGGTGTCGCTCGTGCCGAAGCCCGAACCGCCACCCAAGGAGCGTCATCGTGACCACTGCCGTCCAGAGTTTCGGCTGGCTCATCTCGGAGTTCACACGCACCACCGACGGCGTCACCGACGCCGTCGCCGTCTCCTCCGACGGCCTGCTCATGGCCGCCTCGGACAGCCTCGACCGAGATCGCGCCGACCACCTCGCCGCCGTCGTCTCCGGCATCACCAGCCTCGCCCAGAACGCGTCGACGACACACGGCTTCCGAGGCATGAAACTCGTCATGATCGAAATGTTCGGGGGCTTCCTCATGGTCGGTCGCATCCGCGACGGAAGCTGCCTCGGCGTCCTCGCCGCCGAGGGCTGCGACGTCGGCCTGGTCGGCTACGAGATGTCCGTCCTCGCCGACCGCGCAGGCGAACTGCTCACCCCGCGGTTGGTACGCGAACTCCACTCCGCGCCCGTGGGCGCACGGTAGCGCGGGGCGTGGTCGAGCGACGCGAGCCAACCGCAAGGAGGACAACGGGGGAGGGGCGGCACCGGAGTCCTCCGGTGCCGCCCCTCCCGGGTGTCTGTCTCCGTGTTCAGGAGCCCGACATGTTGTGCCCGAACATGGGGTCGTCCCCCGAGTTCCCGATGCCCACGGATGACACGCCGAAGCTCACCGCGCCGGTGGTCGTGACGCCTCCGGTGGCGCCGCGCAGGACCCATACGGCGCCGTCGTCGCTGTTCTCACCGCCCGCGCCCACCGACAGGTCGGCACGGCCGTCCTTGTTGTGGTCGGCGAGGTGGACGGCGTCGCCGAACATGTCCGACGGCTCGTTGGAGCCCGGTACACCCGAGGTGCCCTGGTTGAAGGACTGGGCGCCGGTCCCGGTCAGGCCGGAGGAGCCGCCGCGCAGCACCCAGACGCTGCCGGTGTGGCTCGCGGAGCCGACGGACTCGAAGCTCGCGCCGACGGCGAGGTCCGGGTAGCCGTCACCGTTGGCGTCGCCCGCGGCGAGTGCGCTGCCGAACGAGTCGTCGGACTCGTCCGCTCCCGGCACACCCGCGGTGTCCTGGGTGAAGACGCCGCTGCGCGCGGTGTCGACGCCGGCCGTGCCGCCGTAGAACACGGTGACGTAACCGCCCTTCGCCGTCTGGTTCGTGTCGGCGAGCGAGTCGGAGCCGACGACCAGGTCGTCGTGCCCGTCGTGGTCGAAGTCGGCCACGGTGAGCGCGTCCGCGTACCCTTCGCCCGCCTCGGTCTGCAGCGTGGGCCCGGTCGAGGCGCCGCGATAGACGAAGTTGCCCGCGGAGGACCCCACCACCAGGTCGTCCTTCCCGTCCTCGTCGAAGTCTCCGGCGGCGAGCTGGACGGCGCCCATGGGGTACGCGCCGGACTGGATCTGCGCGTCGAAGCGCAGCTTCCCGGCCGCGCCGCCGGACTTGGTGAAGCCGCCCTTGAAGATCCAGACGTCCTTGCCGGTGGAACCGACCGCCAGATCGGACTTCCCGTCACCGGTGAAGTCGCCGACCGCGAGGGACTGGCCGAACCGGTCGTGGCCCGAGGCGTTCGGGTCGCTGATCGACGTGCCGCCCGACAGGCCGGACGAACCGCCCCACAGGATGGTGACGGAACCGCCGTCGACATCGCCGCTGACGTCCTCCAGCGGTGTGCCCACGACGAGATCGCCGTAGCCGTCGTTGTTGAGGTCGCCGTGGGCGAGTTCGGTGCCGAAGCGGTCGGAGGTCTCCGCGGTGCCCGGTACGCCGGAGGAGTTCTGCGATGTGGTCTTGTGGCGCGCGGCGCTGATACCGCTCGACGAGCCGTAGTTGACGACCACGGCGCCCGCCTTCGCCCTGCCGCCCGCGACGGCACCCGGAGCGCCGGTCGCCAGATCGCGGTAGCCGTCACCGTTGAAGTCGTCGGCGAGGCCCGAGGGGGCGGCACTCGCGCCGCCGGGCAGGGTGATCAGCAGGCCACCGGCCAGGGCGGCCGCGACGACGGTGGCGCCCAGGACGACGGGACGCCGGGAGCGCTTGTGATGGGGCCGGGGCATGGATTCCTCTCCAGGACATACGTGCGGGCTCAGAGAAGACCTCTGACGAGGCTGAAGGGTTGTATGAGATCTGATGAGGCTGAAGGGGCGTATGGGAAAGGAGAGGTTCGGTGCCGGCGACGTGGCGCACGGCAATGATCGGGGGCGGTTCAGGGGCGGAGTGTCACGGGGTGAACCGCTCCGGGCGGAAGTCCGCGAGCAGCTCGTCCCTCCGCCCGCTGACGATCTCCGCAGCGAGCAGCCGGCCGATGACCGGCCCGAGCGTGATGCCGCTGTGGGAGACGGCCTCGTAGTAGCCCGGCACGGACGGCACCGCTCCCACCGAGGGGAATCCGTCGGCCGGGATCGGCCGGTTGGCCACCCGTGTCCGTGCGATACGGGAGCTGTCGAGCGTGGGCACGACGCTCCGCGCCGACGCGTGGAGCAGCCGTGCGAGTTCCGCCGGCTCTGCCCCGGTGTCGATGAGTGCGTCGATCTCGCGGCTGTGGAGGACCATCGAAGCGTCTCCGTCGGGACGGATCTCGATGTGAGGTGCGTGCATGGCCCGGTGAACCGGGACCTCAGCGCAGTCGATCCGGGTGATCACGCCGGGTTCCCGGCGCATCGGCAGGTCCCGTGCGACGAGCCCGGCGACATGGGAGGCGTCGGGCCCCGCCGCGTTCACGACGATGTCGACGTCGAGACGGCTCCCGTCGGAGAGAGCCACCGTCCGGACGCTTCCGTCGCCGCCGGTGCCGATGTCACGGACCGCGGTGCCGGATCGGAGCTCGGCGCCGGATGCGACGGCCCGGCCGACCAGCCGGCCGACGAGGTGACGTCCGTGCACCCAGGCTTCGTCGGGGTAGAGAACGACCGGAACCTCGTCGGGCATCGCGAGAGCAGGTTCGAGGCGGCCTCTCACCTCGGCCCCTGTGCTCATCTCGACCCGGTAGCCCCAGCCGGCCAGCAGCTCGGCCCTCTCCAGGAGGTTCGCCTCCGCCGCGGGATCGTCGGTCCAGCGCAGGTGGCCGCCGGGATACCACCAGGAGTCCGGCCCGATGGTCCTGGCGAGCTCACGGTGCGCCGCCATGCCCGCGATGTTGAGGTCGAAGTAGGACCTGCGCACGGTCTTGTTGCTGGCGTTGACCCACGAGAAGGACCAGTCGGTGACGCCTTCGCCCGGCCGCTGCGCGTCGATGAGGACCACGTCGGCGCCGTGCCGGGACAGGTTCCAGCCCACGCAGGCTCCGAGAACGCCCACTCCGATGACAGCGACACGTCCAGGCCGCTTCTTGGAACCGATCCTCACGAACGCCCCCTTCCCTTCTTCCCGCCGGCCCAATCACCGGCCCTCGACGTCGAGTTCGGCCCAGACGATCTTGCCGCTCGGGGGGTACGGCTCGACGCCCCAGCGGTCGGCAAGGGCGGCGACCAGGAGGAGGCCGCGGCCCGACTCGCTGTCCGGGGGAGCTTCGAAGTCCATTGAGAGGCACGGGAGTTGTTCGCCGCGTGCGTCGGTGACGGCGATGTGGAGTGTGCCGGTCGTCGCCACGAGTGCGAGGGCGAGCTTGAAGTCGCGGCCGTCCACGCGGCCGTGCAGGGCCGCGTTGGCAGCCAGTTCGGCGACGATCTGCTCGGCTCGTTCGGTCACGCCGGCCGGCACCGGCCAGGCGCGGAGGTGTTCGGCCGCGAGGAGCCGGGCGAGACGGGCGCCGCGACGGGTGGAGGACAGGCGCTGCGCGAACGTGTGTGCGGTGGCGGGGAGTTGGGGAGTGGTGGCGTTCATGGGGCCACCGTGGCGGGCGTGCGGGTGCCTGTGCCAGAAGCACGGCCCGTACGCTGCGTCAGCGTACGGGCACGTTGTGTGGACAGTACGTGGATCTTGCCGTCACTGTGGGTGCTGTTGAGCGCGGGGACGCAGCGCAGTACGTACGCACCTGGAGGTGGCCGCGTATGACGGACAGCACGGACAGTACTGACGTGACGGCTGGGGAGTGGGAGCGTGAGCCGGATCCCTCCGACAGTCTGCGGACCTTCGGGGCCGTCGTCCAGGCCCTCCGCGAGCACGCGGGGTTCAGCCGGGTCGAGTTCGGGGCGCGCGTGCAGTTCTCCAAACACACCGTGGAGTCCGTGGAGTTGGGGCGCCGTATGCCCGACGAGTCGTTCGTCGAGCGGGCGGAGGAAGCGCTCGGGAACACGGGTGCGCTGCGGAAGGCGGCGGCCCATCTGACGCGGGGCGAGCCGGGGCTCGCGGCCTGGTTCCGGCGGTGGGCCCGGCTGGAGAAGGTGGCGGTCAGCCTGTGTACGTACGAGTGCAGGCTGGTGCCGGGGCTGCTGCAGTCGGAGGAGTATGCGCGGGCGGTGTTCGACAACAGCATTCCTCCGTTGTCGGACGGGCAGTTGGAGGCCCAGGTCGCCGCGAGGCTGGAGCGGCAGAGGATGCTCGGCGAGCGGCCGAACGTACCGTTCAGCTTCATCGTCGAGGAGCACCTGCTGCGACGAGGGCTCGGTGGCCGCGAGGTGACTCGGGGACTGCTCGACCACGTGCTGGAACTGACCGCCCCACGCAATGTGACGCTCCAAGTCATGCCGCTGGACGCCGAGTTCCACGCCTGCCTGGATGGGTCCGTGCAGTTGTTGGAGACCCCGGAGCGGCGGCGGCTCGCGTACTCCGAAGGGCAGCAGAACGGCCGCCTGATCTCCGACGCGAAAGAGGTGAGCCTCCTCTATCAGTGCTATGACACACTGCGCTCGCAGGCCCTGAACCCCAAGGACTCGAGGGGTCTGCTGGAGCGACTGCGAGGAGAGCTATGAGCACGACGGAACTCGCCTGGTTCAAGTCCACCTACAGCGGCACCCAGGGCGACAGCTGCGTGGAGGTCGCCGTCACCGAACAGGCCGTCCACGTACGGGACTCCAAGGATGTGACACGCCCTCACTTCGCTGTCGGGCGCGAAGGATGGTCGGGGTTCGTGGGGTTCGTGGCCGAGGACTGAGCGGACGGCGTCCCGGGGGCGGCGCTGTCGCGCGCGCCGCCGGGATACCGGTGTGATGGGGGACGTGCGGCGTCAGGCGGAGTGCCAGCGGTTGCGGCCGTCGGAGCCGGGGCCGCAGACCATGGGGGTTCCCTTCGTGGTGACGCCGGTCGCTCCCGGCGGAGAGCAGAACGAGCCGGGGTGCACGGTGCCGACGCTGCTGCCGCCCGTGGAGCCGCCGGACGAGGAGGAGCCCCCGGTGGACGACGAGGAGCCACCGGTCGAACTGCCGCCCCCGGTCGTGCTGTTGCTGTCGCCGCTGTCGTAGTCGGGATCGTTGGCCGGGATCTTGTACGTCGTGTCCTTCGACGCCGGGCACTTCTTGACGAGGTCGGCGTCGGTCCACTTGCCCAGGTCGAGGCGGATCGTGGTGCTGGAGGTGACCTTCGCTTCCTCGCCCGGGGACTGGAAGCACACCCGCCACTCGTCGCCGTCCTCGGCGGCCTCCTTGGCGCTGGGGGCGTCCATGTCGAGATAGACATCGTCGAGCGTGACGCGGTCGAGGTCGATGCCCGCCTTCTTCAGGTCCTTGACGGCCGTGTTGTAGGTGGCGCCCACGACCTCGGGCATCGTCGGCCACGGGAGCGGGCCGCCGTCCTTCTCGGGGCACGGCTCGCCGGTCCTGACGGCCGCGAAGTCGATGGTCTTCGCGGCGCCGTCGGCCTTCTGGAAACACACCGTCCATCCGGACCGCAGGACGATCGTGCGGTCGTCCTCGGCCGCGTCATGGCGAGCCGTGGTGAATCCGGCGGACCGCGCCTGCTTCTCCGACTCGTCCAGCGGCTTGCCGGAGTAGTCGGCGGCCTTGAGGGGCTTGGCGGCGGTCGGGGACGCGGCGACCTTGGCGCTCACATGGTCCTTGTCCTCCGCCCCCGCCTTGGCGTCGGGCTTGTCCTTGCCGCTGTCGTCGAGCTGTCCGCCGAGGCCCGCGCCGATCGTCAGGAGCACGAAGGCTCCCACCATCGCGCCGATCTTGGCGAACCGGCGCCACGGCGACAGCATCCACACCGCCACCATGGCGGCGATCATCACGAAGAAGCCGAGGGCGAAGCTGAACGCCCCGAGCACGGCGACCAGGGCGAGGAGGCCGAGCACGGCCGGCGTGGTTCTCCACCAGGGTCGGGACGGGGCGGGGGTGGTGTAGGGGTTCACGTGGCGCTCTTGCTCCTCAGTGGGCGTGGGTACATAGAGCGGACAGCGAACGCGTGAAGAAGGTTGCAAGATTCTGTGGCGAAAATGTGTGCGACCGAAGCGAAGCGGTACGGGTGCTACCGCTGTGCCGGGTCTGCCCGGGCGGGCGCGCAGCCCCCTCGCATCCCCCGTTCGGAGCCCCCTGAGGGATCGAATTCAAGCCGGGTTACCATATGAGCGCCGCCTAGCTCGAAAGATAAATCTGTGACTGTCAATGACGACTCGTTCACCGACTGGAAGACCCGCGAGGAGATCGCGGAGTCGATGATCCCGATCATCGGGAAGCTGCACCGGGAGGGGGACGTCACGGTCCTGCTGCACAGCCGCTCCCTGGTGAACAAGTCCGTGGTCAGCATCCTCAAGACCCACCGATTCGCCCGGCAGATCGACGGTGAGGAGCTCTCGGTCGTCGAGACGCTGCCGTTCCTCAACGCTCTCACCACCCTCGACCTCGGCCCGTCCCAGGTCGACATCGGCATGCTCGCCGCGACGTACAAGGCCGACGACCACGGCCTCTCGGTCGAGGAGTTCACGGCCAGGGCCGTCGCCGGTGCCACGGGTGCCAACAAGATCGAGCGGCGTGAGCCGCGCGACGTGGTCCTCTACGGCTTCGGCCGCATCGGCCGCCTCGTCGCGCGCCTGCTCATCGAGAAGACCGGCTCCGGCAACGGCCTGCGGCTGCGCGCCATCGTCGTCCGCCAGGGCGGCGACCAGGACATCGTGAAGCGCGCCTCGCTGCTGCGCCGCGACTCCATCCACGGCCAGTTCCAGGGCACGATCACCGTCGACGAGGCGAACAGCACGATCGTCGCCAACGGCAACGAGATCAAGGTGATCTACGCGAACGACCCCTCCGAGGTCGACTACACCGCGTACGGCATCAACGACGCCATCCTCATCGACAACACCGGCAAGTGGCGTGACCGCGAGGGTCTTTCGCAGCACCTGCGCCCCGGCATCGACAAGGTCGTGCTGACCGCGCCCGGCAAGGGCGACGTCCCCAACATCGTGCACGGCGTCAACCACGACACCATCAAGCCGGACGAGCAGATCCTGTCCTGCGCGTCCTGCACGACCAACGCGATCGTCCCGCCGCTGAAGGCGATGGCGGACGAGTACGGCGTCCTGCGCGGGCACGTGGAGACGGTGCACTCGTTCACCAACGACCAGAACCTGCTGGACAATTACCACAGCGCCGACCGCCGCGGCCGCTCGGCGCCGCTCAACATGGTCATGACGGAGACCGGTGCCGCCTCCGCCGTCGCCAAGGCGCTGCCCGACCTCAAGGCGCCCATCAGCGGCAGCTCGATCCGCGTCCCGGTGCCGGACGTCTCCATCGCGATCCTCAGCCTGCGCCTCGGGCGCGAGACCACCCGCGAGGAGGTCCTCGACCACCTGCGCGAGGTGTCGCTGACCTCGCCGCTGAAGCGTCAGATCGACTTCACCACCGCCCCCGACGCGGTGTCGAGCGACTTCATCGGCTCGCGCCACGCCTCGATCGTCGACGCCGGAGCCACCAAGGTCGACGGCGACAACGCGATCCTCTACCTCTGGTACGACAACGAGTTCGGCTACTCCTGCCAGGTCGTCCGCGTCGTCCAGCACGTCTCCGGGGTGGAGTACCCGACGTACCCGGCGCCGGCGGTCTGATCCCACCGGCCCGTTCCCGGCCTGTTCCGCCGCCCGGGCACCGGCAGCGGGACAGGCCGTACGATTTCGTCGCCGAAGCCCCAGGTGGACCGTGATCGCACAGAAGTAGAGCAATCAATGTCCGTCCTGGACGATCACGGCTAGGGTGAGCCAAATGAAGGCTCTCGTGCTCTCCGGTGGCGCCGGTACGCGCTTGAGGCCGATTACGCATACCTCGGCCAAACAGCTCGTACCCGTGGCGAACAAAGCTGTGCTGTTCTACGGACTCGAATCGATCGCGGCGGCGGGAATCACCGAAGTCGGTGTGATCGTCGGTGACACCGCCGCCGAGATTCAGGAGGCGGTCGGCGACGGATCGAAGTTCGGTCTGGAGGTCACCTACATCCCCCAGGAGCGGCCCCTCGGGCTGGCCCACGCCGTGCTGATCGCCCAGGACTACCTGGGTGACGACGACTTCGTGATGTACCTCGGTGACAACTTCATCATCGGCGGCATAACCGCCATCGTCGACGACTTCCGCCGGCACCGGCCGGATGCGCAGATCCTGCTCACGCACGTCCCCGACCCCCGCGCCTTCGGTGTCGCCGAGCTCGACCCGTCCGGCCAGGTGGTCGGCCTGGAGGAGAAGCCGGAGCACCCCAAGAGCGACCTCGCCCTCGTCGGGGTCTATCTGTTCACGCCGGTCATCCATGACGCCGTACGCGCCATCGAGCCCTCCTGGCGCGGCGAGCTGGAGATCACGCACGCCATCCAGCACCTGATCGACACCCGCGCCGACGTCCGCTCCACGCTCATCAAGGGCTACTGGAAGGACACGGGCAACGTCACCGACATGCTCGAGGTCAACCGCACGGTCCTGGAGACCCTGGAGCCCCGCATCGACGGCGAGGTCGACGAGGCGTCCGAGACCATAGGGCGGGTGGTGATCGAGGAGGGCGCCAAGATCACGGACTCGCGGATCGTCGGACCCGTCGTCATCGGCGCCGGGACCGTCGTCAGCCATTCCTACGTCGGGCCCTTCACCTCCATCGCGGAGAACTGCCGGATCACGGACAGTGAGCTGGAGTTCTCCATCGTGCTGCGGGAATCCTCGATCGACGGGGTGGGCAGGATCGAGTCCTCGCTGATCGGCCGGCATGTCGAGGTGACCCCGGCGCCCGGTGTTCCCAGTGCCCACCGACTCGTTCTCGGAGACCACAGCGAGGTGCGCATCCGTTCATGAATCTTCTCGTCACCGGCGCAGCCGGGTTCATCGGCTCCACATACGTCCGCTCGTTGCTCGCCTCGGACGCGCCCGACGCGCCGCGTATCACCGTGCTCGACAAGCTCACCTACGCGGGCACCCTGGACAACCTGCCCGTCGACCACCCCCGCCTGGAGTTCGTCCGCGGCGACATCCGCGACGCCGAACTGGTCGACAAACTGATGGCCGAGGCGGACCAGGTGGTCCACTTCGCGGCCGAGTCCCATGTGGACCGGTCCATCGAGGGCGCGAGCGACTTCGTCCAGACGAACGTCGTGGGTACGCAGACACTGCTGGACGCGGCCCTGCGCTACCGGGTGGGCCCCTTCGTGCACATCTCCACCGACGAGGTCTACGGCTCCATCGAGTCCGGCTCCTGGCCGGAGGAGCACCCGCTGCAGCCCAACTCCCCGTACTCCGCGTCCAAGGCCTCCTCCGACCTGCTCGCCCTCGCCTACCACCGCACCCACGGCCTGGACGTGCGGGTCACCCGCTGCTCCAACAACTACGGCCCGCACCAGTTCCCCGAGAAGGTCATCCCGCTCTTCATCAGCAACCTCCTCGACGGAAAGAAGGTCCCGCTCTACGGCGAGGGCCTGAACGTCCGCGACTGGCTGCACGTCGAGGACCACTGCCAGGGCGTCGAACTGGTGCGCACCGCGGGCCGCCCCGGCGAGGTGTACAACATCGGCGGCGGCACCGAGCTGAGCAACAGGGAACTCACCGGCCTGCTCCTCGACTCCTGCGGGGCGGACTGGGACCGCGTCGAGCACGTCGAGGACCGCAAGGGCCACGACCTGCGCTACTCCGTCGACTGGAGCAAGATCCGCGACGAGCTCGGCTACCGCCCGCGCCACGACTTCACGGCCGGCCTCGCCGAGACCGTCGCCTGGTACCGGGACAACCGGGCCTGGTGGGAGCCGCTGAAGCGGCGCGTCGACCAGGAGAACGGTGGCGCCGCGCGGCAGGACAAGGAGCGCGCATGAGGTGGCTCGTCACCGGAGCGGGCGGCATGCTCGGCCGGGACGTCGTCGAGGAGCTGGCCGGGCGTGGCGAGGACGTCGTGGGCCTTGACCGCACCGCGCTCGACATCACCCGTTCGGAGGAACTCGACCGGGCATTCACCGAGCACCGTCCCGACCTCGTCGTGAACTGCGCCGCGTACACCGCAGTCGACGACGCCGAGAGCGACGAGGAGCGGGCGCTGCTGATCAACGGCGAGGGGCCGCGGCTCGTCGCCCGCGCCTGTGCCGTACACGGCGCGCGCCTGGTCCATGTCTCCACCGACTACGTCTTCGCGGGCGACGCCCGCAGCACCCCGTACCCGGAGGACCATCCGCCGGCCCCGCGCACGGCGTACGGCCGCACCAAACTGGCGGGGGAGCGGGCCGTGCTCGCGGAACTCCCCGGTGCGAGCGCCGTCGTGCGCACCGCCTGGCTGTACGGCGTCCACGGCGGGAACTTCGTCCGCACGATGATCGACCTCGAAGCCCGCCGTGACACCCTTGACGTCGTCGACGACCAGCGCGGGCAGCCGACCTGGAGCGCCGACGTCGCCGCCCGTGTCGCCGACCTGGGTACGAGGCTCGGCCGGGACGAGGGCGCGCACGGTGTCTTCCACGCCACCAGCTCCGGCGAGGCGACCTGGTGCGAGCTGGCCCGGGAGGTGTTCCGGCTCCTCGACGCGGACCCGGGACGCGTGCACCCCACCACCAGCGGGGCCTTCCCGCGCCCCGCGCCCCGACCCGCGTACAGCGTCCTCGGGCACGACAGGTGGTCGGAGATCGGTCTGCGGCCGCTGCGTGACTGGCGTACCGCCCTGCAGGAGGCAATGCCCCATATCCGCAAGGCGATTGCTTCGTGAAATCCGCGCCCGTTCGTTCGCCCTCTCCCGGCTGATCTCACGTGATCGGCCGGGAGACGGACGGATCGGGTGTCGGCCGTGGAGTTCGCTGTCCACGGACCCGACTTCGTCACTACGATGCTGCGCATGGCAGGTGAACGCGGCATGACGGTTTTCGTCAAGGGCCCGACGGGACGGCCCACTTGGGCGCACGAGGCCTTCCCGTTCGCCCGGCGCAGGCCCCGGCTGCCTGCGGCCTGCCGACCGTAAGTCGCTATGAAAGGAACCGTGCCCGCGATGTCGATGCGAGCAACCGTGAAGTCCGTGTTGGGCGAGAAGAACATGCGGGTACTGCGCCGGCTGAAAAGGCGCCTCTCCGGCAAGCCGGTCCAGGTGGCCAAGCCGACCGGACTCGATGCGATCTCCAACGATCTCAATAAACTTGCCGTGCATTTCAAGACGGACAAGTGGGGAGCGCACCGATACACCCAGCACTACCAGCGTCATCTCCAGCACTTGAAGAACGACTCGTTCAACCTCCTGGAAATCGGGATCGGCGGATACAACCGGCCCGGCCAGGGTGGGGCATCGCTGCGTATGTGGAAGCAGTTCTTCCCGAAGGCGCAGATCTTCGGAATGGACATCCAGGACAAGTCATTCGTCGACGAGGAACGCATCACGACGTTCATCGGCGACCAGTCCGACCCCTCGTCCCTGAACGCTGTCGCCGACAAGATCGGCGACCTCGACGTCATCATCGACGACGGCAGCCACCGCAGCCCGCACGTGCTCACGACGTTCGCCACGCTCTTCCCCCGGCTCAAGGACGGTGGCATCTACGCCGTGGAGGACACACAGTCGTCGTACTGGCCCGAATGGATGGGCAGCGAGGACCGTGAGTCCCCGAACACCAGCATGGGAATGCTGAAGCGGCTGACGGACGGCCTGAATTACGAGGAATTCGTGGACGAGAACTACCAGCCGAGCTACACGGACCTCAACATCGTGGCCGTGCACTTTTACCACAACCTGGTGATTATCGAAAAGGGCCGGAACGCCGAAGGCACCAACAAGCGGAGCGCGTTGAAGAAGCGATACGCCAAGTCCTGACCCAGGATGCCGTGGTGGGGCGCGGGATGCCGCTCTCAGCGGTCGGACGCCGCCCGGCCTGTACCCGGTCGGACGGCGCCCCTTCCGTGCGGTGTCAGTCGCCGAGCCGTCCGGAGCGCAGCTTCTCGTAGTAGGCGGAGCACTCGTCGTACGAGGGCAGCAGTCCGGACCGCTCCGCCTCGGCCAGCGTCGGCGCCTGCGCGTCCTTCTCCGACAGCACCGGCTCGATGCCCTCCGGCCAGGCGATCGCCAGTTCCGGGTCGAGCGGGTGCACCCCGTGCTCGCGGCCCGGCGCGTAGCCCGTCGAGCACAGGTACGCCACGGTCGCGTCGTCGGTGAGCGCCATGAACGCGTGCCCGAGCCCCTCCGCGAGGAACACGGCGTGCCGGGTGTCGTCGTCCAGCCGCACCGCCTCCCAGCGCCCGAAGGTGGGCGAGCCGACGCGGATGTCGACCACCACGTCGAGGACCGCGCCGCGCACGCACGTCACGTACTTGGCCTGCCCGGGCGGCACGTCGGAGAAGTGCACCCCGCGCAGGACGCCCCGGCGGGAGACCGAGCAGTTGGCCTGGGCCAGCGACAGGTCGTAGCCGGTGGCCTCGCGGAACTCCTCGCCGCGGTACCACTCGTGGAAGGTGCCCCGGTCGTCCGGGAACACCTTGGGCTCCAGTACCCAGGCGCCTTCGATGTCCAGTGATCGCACGCTGTCATGCCTTCTTTCGCAGTCGTGCCTTGAGTGTGGGGGCCACCTTCCCGAGCGCCGCGCCGACCATGCGCCGCAGGGTCCGGCGCGTCTTGCGGGCCAGCAGCCGTACGACACCGGGGCGTGGCGGCAGGACCAGGTGCACGCCGTCCGGCTCGCCGCGCAGGGCGACCGGCAGGGTGAGGAAGCGCGGCTCGCCGGCGTCCGGCGTGAGGCTCAGCGCGGGCCGCCAGGTGGTGCCCTTGAGTACGTCCATGGGCAGGGCGGCCTCCAGGAGTGCCCCGGGCCCGTCGGTGGCGGACAGCGTGCCGGTGGCCTCCACGGAGGTCCCGGAGGCGGGGGCGGTCAGCCGCACCAGCGCCTTGGTGTCGCCGGGGACGTACAGCGGCAGCGAGGCGCTGAAGCGGTCGCCGTGAGCCGTGATCTCCGCGGCTCCCAGGGTGCCGAGGCCGAGGCGCTTGCCCGCCCGGTCGACGTCCAGGGAGAAGTTGCCGTGCGCGGTCCAGTACGGCAGGACCACGCGGCCCGCGACGACTCCGGCGTGCGCGAGCGTGCGGCCCGGCCGCGAGCCCGGGCCCAGCCGGCATTCCTTGGTCCAGCCGCCGAGCTTCACGCGGACGTAGGCGTCCCAGAGGCCGCCGCCGAGCGGTGCGCCGCCCGATGCGACGGCCGGGTCGACGGTGGCGGTGGCGTGCAGCACCAGCCGTACCCGCCCTTCGCCCCCGTCCTGCGTCTTGACCGTCTCGTGGGTGATCTCCACCGGCTGGAAGAACTGGGCGGAGCTGGAGCGCTCGCGCATCACCAGGTCGGCGGTGGCCTTGCCGAAGCGGGCGACGGCGTCCGCGCCGACCAGGGCGACCGCCTGTGCGACGTCCTCCGGCGGGCCGTCCAAGGCGGTGGGAGCACCGGAGGCGGGGAACGTCATCGGCGCCCCGCCGGAGGTGTACTCGGCGGTGAAGCCGACCCGGAGCGCGCCGTCGGCCCACTCCACGGTGCCCGGCACGGCCTTGGGTACGACGGCGGTCTCCCACTCGGCGTAGGCCACGACGTCGTCGAACCGGTCGGCGGCGATCAGGGCGGCGACGATCCGCTGCGTCGCCTGGAGCCCGGCCGTGACGCCGGGGCCGAAGCGCTCGACGACGACCCCGCGGATCTCGTCGAACAGCTCTTTGCGGTAGTCCTCGGGCAGGGCGAGCAGGCGGCGGCCGCGCATGCGCTGGACCATCTCCTCGCGCAGCCAGCGCCGGTAGAGGCGGTCGCGGACCAAGCCCGGTTCGGTGTAGCGCTCGACGACGTCGAGGGCCTCGCGGAGGTTCTTGAAGTAGCCCACGGGGTCGAAGCGCTGGAAGCCCGCGTTCGAGGCGTCGTCCCGCTTGAGGTGGTAGTAGCAGACGTAGTCGCTGAGCACGGAGACGTTGTCCGCGCGCAGGTACGCCTCGGTGACGAAGACGTGGTCCTCCAGGCGCCGCCGGCCCTCGGGGAAGCGCAGGCCGATGCGGTCGAGGAAGGCACGGCGGAGCATCTTGTGCGGGGTGAGGCTGTCGATCAGTGGCGTGTTCGCGACGGTGGCGCGCGGATGGTTGCGCCGGAAGAGCTCCACCGGCACCGGCCGACCCTTGCCGGCCATCTTGCCCACGACGACGTCGGCGCCGTTGGCCACGCCGTAGTCGTACATCCGTTCAAGGGCTTCGTCGCCGAGGTAGTCGTCGTTGTCGACGAACATGACGAACTCACCCGTGCTGGCGGCGATGCCCACGTTGCGGGGCTTGCCCGACCAGCCGGAGTTCTCCTGGTGGATGACCCGGAAGTGGGAGTGCTCGGCGGCGAGTGCGTCCAGCCGGGCCGGCGTCCCGTCGGTCGAGCCGTCGTCCACGAAGACCGCTTCGAACTCGTCAGGAGGCAGTGACTGCCGCAGCAGCGAGTCGACGCAGTCCTCGATGTACGGACCCGGGTTGTAGACGGGAACAATCACGCTGACCTTGACCGGCATCCGGTTCCAAGACCCCCTTGAGTCGCTATCCGTTTCCGTAGTGGCACGGCGCGTATGTCCCGATACTAACTACGCCCGGGGCACAGGCGCTTGGTCAGCCCGCCGTGCGTACTCCGTCGAGGGCAACGGCCAGGACGCGGTCGCGCTGGGTGTCGGTGGGGAAGTTCGTCGCGGTGATGCCGGCGACCATCCGCAGGAGATCGTCGAACTCCATGTCCGCGCGCGCCCGGCCGGCCTGCTGCGCCCGCTCGAACAGCGGGCCACCCGCCTGGTACATCGAGTCCCGGCAGGCCTGGAAGATCTCCGACTCGTCGTTCAGCGCGTCGCGCACGGCCCGCTTGGTCACCATGTATTCCGTGAAGCGGCGCAGCCAGGTGGTCAGCGCCTCCCACGGCTCCTGTACGGCGACCTCCTGCGCGAACCGGCACAGCGCGTTCACCTCGTCCGCGTACACGCTTTCGAAGAGGTGGCGGCGGGTCGGAAAATTCCGGTAAAGGGTGCCGATGCCGACTCCCGCGCGGCGGGCGATGTCCTCCAAGGACGCCTCTGATCCGTTCTCCGCGAACGCCTCGCGCGCGGCGGCCAGCAGGGCGTCGTAGTTGCGGGCGGCGTCCTTCCGGTGCGGGCGCTGGGACGCGACGATCTCACTGACGGGGAACGGCTGAGCCGTCACTGCTGCCTCCCGGGGCCGGAACGAGGTTGAAGCGGAGGTATGCCTCCGCTACAGTGGAGGGGTACCTCCACTTTACCAGTCGGGAGTGCGTCCCTCCGTGGATGCGTGCGGCCGCACGCAACGTCGACGCGCCCGTACCCCCGCTTCGAGCCCACCGGGCCGGGTGCCCTGCGGCCGTCCGTGCCGCCCGCTCCGCCCAGCCCGTACGACCGCGGCCCGCACGACCCCGGCCGCACCCCGTTCGTATCCGGAGAGGCTTTTCCATGCCCCGCACCTCCACCCGCCTCACCTTCGCGGTCCTCGCGACCGGTGCAGGCGTGTTCTCCATGCTCCAGTCGCTGATCGCGCCCGCCCTGCCCACCGTGCAGCACGCGCTGCACACCTCGCAGTCCACCGCGACCTGGGTGATGACGGCCTACCTGCTGTCCGCCTCCGTCTTCACGCCCATCCTCGGCCGGGTCGGCGACCTGATCGGCAAGAAGCGCACGCTCGTCGCCGTACTGGTGACCGTGATGCTCGGCTGCCTGCTCGCCGCGCTCGCACCGACCATCGGCGTACTGATCGTCGCCCGCGTCGTCCAGGGCATCGGCGGCGCCCTCTTCCCGCTGTCCTTCGGCATCATCCGCGACGAGTTCGCCCCGTCCCGGGTGAGCCACAGCATCAGCAACCTGTCCGCCGTGATCGCCGCCGGAGGCGGTGTGGGAATCGTCGCGGCCGGCCCCATCGTGTCCGCGCTGGACTACCGATGGCTGTTCTGGCTCCCCGTGGGCGTCGTCGCCGCGACCACGCTGATCGCCCTGCGCTACGTCCCCGAGTCACCCAACAGGGCCCAGGGGCACGTCAATTGGTCCGGCGCCGTCCTGCTGTCCGCCTGGCTGGTCGCACTGCTGCTGCCGCTCAGCCAGGCGAGCCGCTGGGGCTGGGGCTCCGGACGGGTGATCGGCCTGTTCGCCGCGGCCGTCGCGCTCTTCGCGCTGTGGCTGCTCGCCGAGGCCCGCTCCCGCACCCCGCTGATCGACCTGCGCATCATGCGGCTGCCCGCCGTGTGGACCACCAACACCGCCGCGCTGCTCTTCGGCGCCGGCATGTACGCGATCTGGTCCTTCCTCCCGGGCTTCGTACAGACGCCCAGCGCCGCCGGGTACGGCTTCGGCGCCGGCGTCACCGCGTCGGGGCTGCTCATGCTGCCGATGCTCGTCGCGATGTTCTTCTCGGGTGTCCTCAGCGGCCGCCTGGAGCCCGTCCTCGGCGCCAAGAAGCTGCTCACCAGCGGTGCCGCGCTCGGCGCGTTCGCCTGCGGCTTCCTGGCCGTGTGGCACGACGAGCAGTGGCAAGTGGCCTTCGCCGCAGGCGTGTTCGGCCTCGGCATCGGACTGGCCTTCGCCTCGATGGCCAACCTGATCGTGGGCAGTGTCCCGCCCGAGCAGACCGGGGCCGCCACCGGGATGAACGCCAACATCCGTACCATCGGCGGGTCCATCGGAGCCGCGGTGACCAGCGTCCTGGTGACCGGCCGGCTCCAGCCCTCCGGCCTGCCCCACGCCTCCGGCTACACCCACGGGTTCGCCCTGATGGCGGTGCTCTGCCTCGCCGCGGCGCTGGCGTCCCTGCTCGTACCGGCGCGCCGCTCGGGACGTATCACCGGTGCACCGCAGGCTTTTGACGACACATCACATGCGGCGCAGGCGAAGCCCGCGGCCTCGGCCGCGCAGAGCTGAGTGTGCCGCCGGGCGGGCCGCTGCATCTGTTGACGCAGCGCGGTCCACTGGCTAGCTTGCGGCGAGTTCTTGTCAGGGGGGACACATGAACCGATCGAGCTGGACCGCGGCGGGACTGGCCTGCGCCGGAGTGCTGTTGCTGGGGGCCTGCGGTGACGGCGACAGCGGGGACAAGGCCGCCGGGACCGCGACGCCGACGCCGACGCCGTCCTCCACGGTGAAGGACTTCGGGTGTCTGGCCGGCAAGCAGCTCAAGGGCTCGGTGACCTTCAAGGACACCGAGGGCAACGATGTCGACGGCTACGAGACGGGCACCGGCAGCACCGCGGTCGTCCTGTCGCACATGCGGGGCACCGACGTCTGCTCCTGGGTCCCGGGCGCCGACGAACTCGCCGGTGACGGCTACCGCGTGCTCGCCGTCGACAGCAGCGGATCCGAGGTGCCGGAGATCGAGGGCGCCACCGCACGGCTGCGGGCCCACGGCGCGAAGAAGGTCATTCTGATGGGGGCCAGCAAGGGCGGCACCTCCTCGCTGGTCGCGGCCTCGACGATCAAGCCCAAGGTCGCGGCGGTCGTGTCGATCTCGGGTCCGGGTCTCTACGACAGCATGGACGCCACCGAGGCCGTACCGAAGCTGACCATGCCCGTCCTCTTCGTGGCGGCGAACGGCGACGGCCAGTTCGCCGACGACGCCAAGGAGATGGACAAACTGGCGAAGAAGTCCCGGGGCGAGAAGCTGGAGATGGTCTCCGGTGCCGCCCATGGCAACGACATCCTCAATTCGCAGCCGACTGTCTGGGCGGACGTCAAGGCGTTCCTCGCGAAGTACCGCTGACAGCCGTCGGCCCCTCTTGGCCCATCGGGATGAACAACGCCGGGTGCCCGGACGCGGATCATCCCAAAATCGGATCGGCCCGCCGACGATGATCGCCGGCGGGCCATGCCGGTCTCCGCCCTCGCGCCCTCACGTACCGAGGTGGAGATGTCGTTCCGTACGGCCAGCCCGCGCAGACCGGTGAACGACGGACCCCGCGCCAAGCGCCGACCGTCCGTCTCCGTGGCCGCGCTGCTGACGGGCTGTCTGCTGCTCGGCACGGGCGGCACGCTGCCGCTGCTCACGGCGGCCCCCGCCCGCGCGGCGGACGAGACGACCGTCTCCGTCGACTCCCTGCGCACCGGCTGGGACGCGAACGAACCCGGTCTCGCGCCCGCCCAGGTGTCGAGCTCCGACTTCGGGCAGCAGTTCTCCACCGCCGTCGACGGTCAGGTGTACGCGCAGCCGCTCGTCGCCGACAGGACGGTCGTCGCGGCCACCGAGAACGCCAAGGCGTACGGCCTCGATCCGGCGACCGGAAAGATCAACTGGACGAGGAACCTCGGCGCGCCCTGGCCGGCCTCGGCGATCGGCTGCGGCGACCTGGTGCCGAACTTCGGCGTGACCTCGACCCCCGTGTACGACCCGGCCACCAAGACCGTCTACCTCACCGCGAAGATCAACGACGGAGTGGATGCGAAGCACCCCAACTGGTACATCCACGCGCTCGACGCGGCCACCGGCGTCGAACGCAGCGGTTGGCCGGTGAAGGTGCAGGGCGCCCCGGTCAACGACCCCGGCCGCCCGTTCAACGCGTTCACCGCCGCCCAGCGCCCCGGCCTGCTGCTGATGGGCGGATCGGTCTACGCCGCCTTCGCCTCCCACTGCGACATCGGCCCCTACGTCGGCTATGTGCTCGGCGTCAGCACCTCGACCCGCAAGACCACCCTGTGGGCCACCGAGAACTCCTCCGCCAACGGCATGGCCGGCGTATGGATGAGCGGCGGCGGCCTGGTCTCCGACGGCCCCGGCCGGATGTTCCTGTCCACGGGCAACGGCATCTCCCCGGCGCCCGGCCCCGGTGCGCAGCCCCCGGGACAGCTCGCCGAGTCGGTGGTCCGCCTCGGCGTCAACAGCGACGGCACGATGTCCGCCCAGGACTTCTTCAGCCCCGCCAACGCCCCGACCCTCGACCAGAACGACACCGACCTCGGCTCCGGCGGACCGGTGGCCCTGCCCGGCCCGGTCTTCGGCACGGCCCAGCACCCGCGGCTGCTGGCCCAGATCGGCAAGGACGGCCGCCTCTTCCTCCTCGACCGCGACCACCTCGGCGGCCGCGGCCAGGGGCCCGGCGGCACCGACGGGGTGCTCGGCACCTTCGGACCGACCGAGGGCGTCTGGGGCCACCCCGCCGCGTACGGCGCGGAGGGCGGCTACGTCTACACGATCGGCAGCCGGGGCCCGCTGCGGGCCTTCGCATACGGCGTGAGCGGCTCGGGTCAGCCGTCCCTGACCAACACCGGTACCAGCACCGGGACCTTCGGCTACACCTCGGGCTCGCCCGTGGTCACCTCCACCGGCAGCACACCGGGCTCCGCCCTCGTCTGGGCGGTCTACGCGGACGGATCCAACGGCGCGGGCGCCCAGCTCCGCGCCTACGACGCCGTACCGGTCAAGGGAATCCTGAACCTGCGGTTCTCCGCCCCGATCGGTACCGCGTCCAAGTTCGCCGTGCCCGCGACCGACGGCGGACGCGTCTACGTCGGCACCCGGGACGGCCACATCCTCGCCTTCGGGCGCCCGTCCGCCACCGCGCTCGGCGGCAGCCCGGTGGACGTCGGCAAGGTCGCCGTGGGCGGCACCGGGCAGGCCACCGCGACGGTGACGGCCACCAAGGACGTGACGCTCACCGCGGTGAGCGCGCCCGCGGACAGCGCGTTCTCGGCGGCGCCCACGGGTCTGCCGGTCACGCTGCACGCGGGGGACACCTACGCGGTACCCGTGTCGTACGCGCCGACCGCGCCGGGGGCGGACAGCTCGGTCCTGACCTTCACCACCGACGCGGGCTCGGTCGGCCTCGGCCTGACCGGTTACGGAACCCGCCCCGGCCTCACCGCCTTCCCTTCCGCACTGGCCTTCGGCACGGTCGCCACCGGCACCGTGAAGACGCTGGGCGTCAGCTTCACCAACACCGGCACCGAGGCCGAGACGATCTCGGCGAGCAGTCCGCCGAACGCGCCCTTCGCCGCCGTGGGAGCGCCCGCCGACGGCACGGTCGTCGAACCCCAGCAGTCCGTCACCGTTCAGGTGAGGTACGCGCCGACGGCCGCGGGCGACCACACCGGGACCCTCTCGGTCACCGGGCAGAACGGCACCGCTTCCGTGAGCATGACCGGCACGGCGGTGGTCGGCGAGGCGAGGCTGACGGTCACGCCGACATCCACCGGCTTCGGGAGCGTGGCGGTCGGGAAGTCCCTCACCAAGACGTTCGACATCAGCAACACCGGCAACGTCCCGCTCACCGTCACCAAGGCGGCACCGCCTGCGGCCCCCTTCCATGTGACCAACCCGCTCAGCGAGGGCCAGGTCATCGGCCCCGAGGACGTGGTGCACCAGTCCGTCACCTTCTCCCCGACCGCCGTCGGTACGGCCACCGGCACCTACCAGCTCACCTCCGACGACGGCAGGGGCCCGCAGAACGAGACGCTCACCGGTACGGGCACCGCACCCGGCCGCGTCACCGTCCCCGCACCCGGAGCGGGCGGCTGGAAGCTCAACGGCTCCGCCCAACTCTCGGGCAACGACCTTCAGTTGACCCAGACGAGCGCCTCCCAGGCGGGCTCGGGAGTCTTCCCCGTCCCGGTGGCCACCGACGGTCTCAAGGCGGCGTTCACCACCGTCATCGGCGGCGGCAGCGGAGCCGACGGCCTCACCTTCGCCCTGCTGGACCCGGCCAAGGCCACGCCGAGCGCGCTGGGAGCCAACGGGGGCGGCCTCGGCTGGTCGGGCACGCCGGGGGTGGCGGTCACCTTCGACACCTTCCGCAACGGAACCGACCCGTCGTCGAACTTCGTCGGCATCGCCACCTCGGGAAGCGGCTCCACCCTCTCGTACGCGGCGACCACCACCGCCGTACCGCCGCTGCGCGCGGGCCCGCACGCCGTCGCCGTCTCCGTCTCCGGGAAGACCGTCACCGTCTCCATGGACGGCACACGCCTGCTCAGCACATCGGTGGCCGCACTGCCGCCGACGGCCCTGCTCGCCTTCACCGGCGCCAACGGCGGCAGGACCGACATCCACACCGTCCGCGACACCGTCATCACCGCGACGTCGTACGCGGTGGCGCCACCCGGACCCAACGGCTGGAGCTACAACGGTTCCGCCGCCCTGTCCGGCACGGACCTGTCGCTCACCAAGGCCGTCACGAACACCAGGGGGTCCGCCGTCCAGGGCACCGCTGTCCCCTCGGCCCGTCTGAAGGCCACGTTCACCGCCGCGATCGGCGGCGGCACCGGCGCCGACGGCCTGGCCCTGCTCCTGCTCGACGCCTCCAAGGCCACCCCCAAGTCACTCGGTTCGGGCGGCGGCGGCCTCGGCTACTCGGGTCTGCCCGGCCTCGCCGTCACGCTGGACACCCACCGCAACACCGGCGACCCGTCGTCGAACTTCGTCGCCGTCGCCACCGGCGGCACCGGCGCGAGCCTGCGCTACGCCGCCACCTCGACCGCCGTCCCCGCCCTGCGCACCGGCACCCACACCGTCGACGTGACCGTGACGACCACCGGGCACCTGCTCGTCGCCATCGACGGGACCCAGGTCATCGACACGGCGGTCACCCTCCCCCCGAACCTGCTGGTCGGCTTCGGCGGAGCCACCGGGGGCGCGACGGACAACCACACCGTGAGCGCCGTGAAGATCACTTACTGAGGTCCGCCGGACGGACCAGACGGAGGAGAACACCATGATCAAGCGTCGGCTGTCCGCATTCCTGCTGACGGTCGTCGCCGCGTCCGGCAGCGGACCCGCGGCGACGGCGGCTCCCGCACCCCCACCGCCGACCGTCATGGTCGCCGACACCGACACCATGGGCCGCGTCCTCACCGACCCGGACGGCCACACCCTCTACCGCTACGACGCGGAGACCAACGCGACCGTGGCCTGCCTCGGCTACTGCACGATCACCCGCAAGCCGCTCCTCGTCCCACCCGGCACGGAGCTGCGACTGCCGGACGGCATCGCCGGCACCCTGGGCGAAGTCACCCGCCCGGACGGCGGCCACCAGGTCACCTACGACGGCTCCCCGCTGTACCGGTTCACGGGGGACCGGGGGACGGCCGACACCAGCGGCGTGGACCTGGAGTGGCATGTGATCAGTCCCCGCACGGCAGGCACCGGGCAACTGCCCTGACGGGTGTTCAGCGGGCGTTCGCCATATGCCTGATCTGCTCCCTCGGCCTGTCCTCGGAGGGCACCGGCTGCTCGCTGCCGCGTACCGTCCACAGCCACCGCACGTCCCGGCCGAACGACCACGCGAGCGAACCCAGCGCCAGGGTCACCGCCCCGAGCGTCACCGCGTACGGGAAGAGCCCGGACGCCGCCACCAGCAGCAGGATCCCCTGGAACGCGGCCACCGTCTTGCGGGCCATGCTCGGCGGCAACTCGCCGTTCAGCCACGGCAGCACACGGGCCGCGGCCACGAAGGCATAGCGCATCAGGCCGATGGCGAGGACCCAGGGGCCCAGCGACATCGAGACGTAGACGCTGAGGACCAGGATCAGGAAGGCGTCGACCTCCATGTCGAAGCGCGCGCCGAGGGCCGAGGCGGTGCCGGTGCGGCGGGCCACCTTGCCGTCGACGCCGTCGAGGATGAGGGCGACGGCGGTCAGACCGACGAAGAGCGTGATGGGCGGTGAGCTCTCGAAGGAGTCCGCCACCAGGGCGGTGACGGCCCCGACGAGGATCGAGCGGCCGAGGGTGACACGGTTGGCGGGGCCGAAGGAGCGCGGCTGCGAGCGGCGCAGGGCGCGGTTCAGGACCGCCCAGGTGGCCAGGGCGAAGGCCACGCCCGTGAGCCAGCCCGCGGGTCCCATCCCGATCGCCGTGCCCAGCAGGGCGAGGAGCAGAAGCTGCGCGCCCGCGCCCGCTGCCGTTTCCTGGTGGAAGAGCCGCGCGTCGTACGTGTTGTGCAGGGCCACCGAACATCCTCCGGCCGTATGACAAATTCGATCATCGCCGCGTACCGTGTGCGCGGCTCGTCAAAGCTTCATAGCTCCGTACGTGCAGAAATCCCCGATCGTTCAGGAGGACGCCCATGGAGCGCACCGCCCGAGCCTTCTGGCTCCGGTCGCCCGGCCACGGTGAGATCCGGGACGTCGTGATTCCGCGGCCCGCCGACGGAGAGGTGCTCGTGCGCGCGCTCTGCTCCGGGGTGAGCCGCGGCACGGAGACCCTGGTCTTCCGCGGCGGCGTACCGGAGAGCCAGCATGCTGTGATGCGTGCACCGTTCCAGGACGGCGATTTCCCGGCGCCCGTGAAATACGGCTATCTCAGCGTCGGCCGAGTGGAGGAAGGACCCGCCGAACTCGTCGGACGGACCGTCTTCTGCCTCTACCCGCATCAGACGCGTTACGTCGTCCCGGTCAGCGCCGTGACCGTGGTGCCCGACAGCGTGCCCGCCGCGCGTGCCGTGCTCGCCGGGACCGTGGAGACCGCCGTCAATGCCCTGTGGGACGCGGCGCCGCTCATCGGCGACCGCATCGCCGTGGTGGGGGGCGGAATGGTCGGATGCTCCGTCGCCGCCCTGCTCGGGCGGTTCCCCGGGGTGCGCGTCCAGCTCGTCGACGCGGACCCCTCGCGACGCGACATCGCGCGGGCGCTCGGCATCGACTTCGCCCTGCCCGAGGAGGCCCTCGGCGACTGCGACCTCGTCGTGCACGCCAGCGCCACCGAGGCCGGGCTCGCCCGGTCGCTGGAGCTGCTGCGCCCCGAGGGCACCGTCCTGGAACTGAGCTGGTACGGCGACCGGCGCGTCAGCCTGCCGCTCGGCGAGGCCTTCCACTCCCGGCGCCTGGTCGTCCGCAGCAGCCAGGTGGGCGCCGTCTCCCCGGCCCGGCGCGACAGCCGCACCTACGCCGACCGGCTCGCCCTCGCCCTCGAACTGCTCGCCGAACCCGCGTTCGACGCACTGGTCACCGGCGAGTGCCGCTTCGAGGAGCTCCCGGAGGCGATGGCGCGGCTCACCGCGGGCGAGATACCCGGCTTGTGTCACCGCGTGCTGTACGCCCCCGCCTGACCTCCCGCACCACCCTGCCTGACCTCCGAAATTAGGAGAACCGGCAGCTGAACAAGGAGAAGCTGGGAGCCGTACTACACGACACGGCATGCCCCGGCAGGGGATCTGACGTACCGCACCTGGAGGGTCGTCCGTTGTTCAGCATCACTGTCCGCGATCACCTGATGATCGCCCACAGCTTCCGCGGAGAGGTCTTCGGGCCCGCGCAACGCCTGCACGGGGCCACGTTTCTCGTGGACGCCACCTTCCGGCGCGCCGAGCTGGACGACGACAACATCGTCGTCGACATCGGACTGGCCACGCAGGAACTCGGCGCCGTGGTGAGCGACCTGAACTACCGCAACCTCGACGACGAGCCGGTCTTCAAGGGCACGAACACCTCCACGGAGTTCCTGGCCAAGGTCATCGCCGACCGGCTCGCCGACCGCGTCCACGAAGGCAGGCTCGGCGAGGGCGCCCGCGGGCTCACGGGCATCACGGTCACCCTGCACGAGTCGCACATCGCCTGGGCGAGTTACGAGCGTGCGCTGTGACCGACATGACGCACCTGACCCGTAGGGGCGTCGAGCAGCCGTCCCTGTCGTACGTGCCCGTTCAGCACGCCGCCCTCAAGAACGCGGACATCATCCCCATGTCCCTGCGCACCGTCCACTTCGTGATGCCCGCCGGCGTCGACGACCTCGCCGCCCCGAGCGGCGGCAACGCCTACGACCGGCGGCTCTGCCTGGACCTGCCCGGCTTCGGCTGGCAGGTCCGCAGGCTCCCCGTCGCGGGCGAATGGCCCCGGCCCGGCGCCGCCGCCCGTACGGAACTCGCCCGTACGCTGCGGGATCTGCCCGACGGCACGGTCGTCCTGCTGGACGGGCTCGTCGCCTGCGGCGTCCCCGAGGTCATCGTCCCCGAGGCCGAACGGCTCAGCCTGGCCGTGCTGGTGCACCTCCCGCTCGGCGACGAGAGAGGGCTCGCGCCCGCCGTCGCGGCCGAGTTGGACGCCCTGGAACGCACGACCCTGCGCGCAGTGCCGGCGGTCGTCGCCACCAGCGACTGGGCGGTCCGCAGACTCGTGGCGCACCACGGGCTCGCTCCGGAGCGGGTCCATGTCGCCGCCCCCGGCGCCGACATCGCGCCGCTCGCTCCCGGCACCGACGGTGTCTCGCGGCTGTTGTGCGTGGCCGCGGTGACCCCGCGCAAGGGGCAGCACCGGCTGGTCGAGGCCCTGGCCGCCGTCACCGACCTGCCCTGGAGCTGCGTCTGCGTCGGCGCACTGACGCAGGATCCGGCGTACGTCGCCGAACTGCGGGCCCTGATCGAGAAGTTCGGCCTCGGCGACCGGCTGCACCTCGTCGGAGCGCAGGCCGGTGCCGCACTCGACGCGAGCTACGCCGCGGCCGACCTGATGGTCCTCACCTCGTACGCCGAGACATACGGCATGGCGGTGACCGAGGCCCTCGCGCGCGGCATCCCCGTCCTCGCCACCGACGTCGGCGGTCTGCCCGAAGCGGTCGGGCGCGCTCCCGACGGCGGGGTGCCCGGCATCCTCGTGCCGCCGGAGGACCCGGCCGCGCTTGCCGCGGAACTGCGCGGCTGGTTCGGTGAGGCCGACGTACGGCGCCGCCTGAAGGCCGCCGCGCGTGGCCGCCGGGCCGCCCTCGACGGCTGGGCGACCACGGCCCGCAGCCTGGCCGGCGTGCTGGCCCGGCTGTCCCAGAAACCCCGGAGGGCGGCATGACCACGAGGACGACCGCACAAGGTGCCCTGGACGACACGTCCTCGGCCGCGAACCCGCAGCCCGGCCCGGACGAGTCCGACGTGCCCCGCTTCGCACCCCAGTGGCTCGAACTGCGCGAGGGCGCCGACGCCTCGGCGCGGGCGTCCGCGCTGCTCGACCCGCTCCGGATCCGGCTGGCGAACCGGCCGGGGCGGCCCACCGAGTCGGTGATCCACGACCTCGGCTGTGGAACCGGGTCGATGGGGCGCTGGCTCGCCGCCCGGCTCGACGGAGCGCAGCACTGGATTCTGCACGACCGCGACCCCTACCTGCTCCACTTCGCCAGCGCCGGGGCGCCCCGGGTGGCCGCCGACGGCAGCCGGGTGACGGTCACGACGCACCGTGGCGACATAGGGCGGCTCACCGCGGACGTCCTGGACGGGGCCGCGCTCGTGACCGCGTCCGCCCTGCTGGACGTGCTCACCGCCGAGGAGATCGAGCAGCTCGCGGCCGCCTGTGCGGGCGCCGGCTGCCCGGCCCTGCTGACCCTCTCGGTGGTGGGCCGGGTCGAGCTCAGCCCGGCCCATCCGCTGGACGCCGAGATCGGCGAGGCGTTCAACACCCACCAGCGGCGCGGTGAACTGCTCGGCCCCGACGCGATCACGGAGGCCTGCGCGGCCTTCGCCCGGCACGGGGCGACGGTCCAGGTGCATCCGAGTCCGTGGCGGCTGGGCTCCGACGACGCCGACCTCACGGCGGAGTGGCTGCGCGGCTGGGTCGGCGCGGCCGTCGAGCAGCGGCCGGAGCTGGCAGGCCGGGCCGACGCCTATCTACGGGACCGGCTGGCGGCGGCCGCCGCGGGCACACTGCGCGTGGTGGTGCACCACAGCGACGTACTGGCACTGCCGCGGCCGAAGGGCGGTGCCAGGTGAGCGCGCCGGCGGGCGGCGCCGCCCTGAGCGTCTCCGCGGCCGATGCCGGTGTGCATGTGCGGCCGCCGGCCGCCGCCCCGCGCGAGAAGGCCGCGAAGGCACGGGCGCCCCGCTCCCGCGTCGGCGCGAGCGCCCTGCGCACCCACCTCGGCACGGCCGCCGGCGCCCTCATCCTCGGCGTACTGCTGTGGCGGCTCGGCACCGGCGTCTTCCTGGACGGGCTGCGGCGCATCGACGGGCCGACGCTGCTGGCCGCCCTCGGGCTGGGCCTGCTCACCACCGCCCTGAGCGCCTGGCGCTGGCGCGTGGTGGCCCGCGCACTGGGCCTGCGGCTGCCGCTCGGCGCGGCCGTCGCGGACTACTACCGGGCGCTCTTCCTCAACGCGGCACTGCCCGGCGGCGTCCTCGGCGATGTGCACCGGGCGGTACGGCACGGACAGAGCGCCGGCGATATCGGACGCGGCGTCCGCGCGGTGGTCCTGGAACGGACCGCCGGACAGGTGGTGCTGGTCGCAGTTGGCGTAACGGTCCTGCTGACGCAGCCGTCCCCGGTCCTCTCCGAGACCCGCCGCCTGTCCGGACTGCTCGCCCTCGCCGTGCTCGGCGGACTCGCGGTCGTCGCCGCCGTCCGGATGGGCCGGGCACGCGGCACCTCCCGGCGGGGCCGGGCCGTGCGCGCCGCGCTCACCGAAGCACGGCAGGCGCTGCTCTCCCGAGCCGGCTGGCCCGCCGTGCTCCTCTCGTCCACCCTGGTGCTGGCCGGACACCTCGCGATGTTCCTGCTCGCCGCCCGCGTCGCCGAATCCACCGCGTCGGCCCTGCAGTTGCTGCCCCTCGCCCTGCTCGCCCTGCTGGCGATGGGGCTGCCGCTGAACATCGGCGGCTGGGGCCCCCGGGAAGGCGTCACCGCTTGGGCCTTCGGCGCGGCGGGCCTCGGCGCGACCACGGGCCTGACGGTGGCCGTCGTCTACGGGGTGCTCAGTTTCGTGGCGAGCCTGCCGGGCGTCTTCGTGCTCGTCGCACGCTGGTACGCGGGGGTCCGCAACCCGCGCGCGGCCGTGGAGGAGAGCAAGGAGACGGACGCGTCGGACGACGTGCACCCGCACGCTGCCCGTGAACCGCACGAGTCGCGGGAGCCGGCGGGCGCTGCGCACGCCCACCGCGCCGGCACCCCCGGCCCCACCCGCACCCACACGCCCCCCGCTCCCTACCCCCGTTCACCCCCGGCGGGGCGCACCTCTCGTCGTCACTCGGCCCGGCGGCGCGGGGGCTCCCCGGGCAGTTCCGTCTCCGAGGTGACCAAAGAGAAGTACGCGCCGAAGGATTCGGTCAGTCCCGCCAGCAGTTCCTTGCCCTTGGTGGCGGAGGCGAGTGACGGGCGGCCGATGACTCCCGATTCCGTATAGGCCGACATGCCGAGCGTGAGCAGATGCCTGCGGTCGTCCGCGATGAAATCGGAGGTCTCGTATCCGGGCCGGACGAATTCCGGATGGGCGTGCAACAGAATGGAGGTCTCGATTTCTCCCGCGTGCATATCACTGAGCAACGAGGTCTGTACACCGGCCCGTTCACGCGCGGCCTCCCAGTCCTCCGGAGCCGGGAAAAGCGCCATACGCGTCCCGGTGCCGAAGGATTCCTGAACGACATTGCCGAGTACGTAGTTCCCGCCGTGGCCGTTGACCAGAACGAGGGTGTCGACGCCGGAGCGGCGGAGCGACTCGGCGACGTCCCGTACCACCGCATGGAGGGTGACGGAGGAGATGCTGACCGTACCGGGCCAGGCGGCGTGCTCGTGCGAGCAGGCGAGCGTCACCGGCGGAAGGAGATGCACCGGATACGCGGCGGCGACCTCCCGCGCGATGGCGCAGGCGACAAGCGTGTCGGTCGCGAGCGGCAGATACGGACCGTGCTGTTCGAAGCTGCCCACGGGAAGCACGGCGACCTCGCGGGCGACACCTGACGCCCGCTCTCGTACGTCCTGTGTGGTGTCCGTCGGCAACAGACCGGATACCGTCGGGTGCGTTCCCGAACTACTCATGTTTTCACGGCCTTTCGACTCTGCTTAGGAACCAGATCATGACAGAAAACTATGGCGTACTCGGCGGGACTGCCCAGCTCTCAGGTGTCGAACGCGTCGTGATTGCCCCTTTGCCCACCGTGTACGGCGATTTCCAGGCCGTCGGCTACCTCGACCACGATCGCGGGGAGGAGCAGGTCGCACTCGTCCACGGCGAGGTCGGTGATCAAGTCCCCGACGGGGGCGGCGAAGAGGGCGTCCTCACCCGGCTGCATTCGGAATGCCTGACCGGAGACGCCTTCGGGTCCACACACTGCGAATGCGGACCCCAACTCTCCACCGCCCTGCGGGAGATCGCGGCCGAAGGGCGCGGAATTCTTGTCTATCTCCGCGGCCACGAGGGCCGCGGCATCGGTCTGCTGGCCAAGCTGCGCGCGATGAAGCTCCAGGCGGAGGGCCTCGACACCGTGGAGGCGAACCTCGCCCAAGGACTCCCGGTGGACGCCCGCGACTACCGGGTGGCGGCGGAGATCCTGCACGACCTCGGCGTACGTTCGGTGCGGCTGCTCTCGAACAACCCGCGCAAGCGCGAGGCACTGCAGCAGGGCGGCATCAAGGTCGCCGAACAGGTGCCGCTGCTGATACCGCCGTGCGAGGAGAACCTCACCTACCTGCTGACCAAGCGGGAGCGTCTCGACCACTACCTCCCGCACCTGGACGCCGCCCTGCTCAACAGCCCCCGGCCGACGGTGACCCGTCTGGACGGCGGCCACCTGGACGGAGGCGATCTTTTGCGGATCGTCGAAGACGGCTATCACTGAGTGCATGAGCGAAGAAGACGACCCCGGTCCGCTGTACCTCTCCCGCGGCCGGGTCCGGGAGCTGCTGACCACCGACGCGGCGATCGCCTCGCAGCGCGCCGCGTTCACCGCGCTCGGTGACGGCACCGCGGAGCTGCCCGGGAAGATCATGCATCCCAGTCGTTTCGACGACAGCGTCTTCTTCTCCTACGTCTCGCGGCTCTCCGCGGACACCGGTGCCGTCGCCAAGTTCGGCAGCGTCAACCCGGGCAACGCGGCGGCGGGCCTGCCGACCGTCCACGCGGTGATCACCGCGCTCGACCCGGTCACCGGGCAGCTCGCCGCCGTCATGGACGGTACTGCGGTCACGACGCTGCGCACCGCCGCGGCGAGCGCCGTCGCCTTCGACGCGCTGGCCACCGCCGACAGCACGGAACTGGGGCTCCTCGGTTCCGGCACGCAGGCGCTGGCGCACGCCCGGGCCGTGGCCCGCGTACGGGAGCTGCGGTCCGTGCGGGTCTGGAGTCCGCACGCCGGGCGCCGTGCCCTCGCGGCCCAGCAGCTCGCTGCTGAACTCGGTGTCGCCACCAAGGCCGTCGACTCCGCCGAGGAAGCGGTGGCCGGGTTGCCGATGGTCGCGGCGTGCACGCTCAGCAGCACTCCGGTCGTACGGGGCGAGTGGCTGGCGCCCGGCTGCACGGTCGTCAGCGTCGGCTCCTTCGAACCCACCCGCAGCGAGGTCGACGCCGAGGTCGTACGGCGGGCCGCGGCCGTCGTCGTCGACGATCCGGCGACCGCGGCGGAGCACGCCGGGCCCGTGGTCGAGGCGTTGCGGGCCGGACGGCTCAGCCCTGAGCAGCTGATCCCGCTCGGCGAGGTGCTCACCGGGCGGCGCACCGCGCGGACGCACCCCGACGACATCGTCTTCTACAACAGCGTCGGGCTCGGCGTCCAGGACGCCGCCGCGGCCTGGGCCGTGATCGACGCCGCCCGGCGAGGGGAGGCCCGCCCGTGATCACCCGGGCCGGTGTCGTCGTCATCGGCGGCGGCGTCATGGGCACGAGCATCGCCTACCACCTGGCCCGCGCGGGCGTGCCCGACGTGGTGCTCGTCGAGCGCGACGAACTCGCCGCCGGGTCGACCTCCCGGGCCGCGGGCGGTGTCCGGGCGCAGTTCTCCGACGAGCTCAACATCCAGCTCGGCGCCCGCAGCCTGGAGGCGTTCGCCCGTTTCGGTGACGAGCCGGGCCACGACATCGGACTGCACCGGGTCGGCTATCTGTTCCTGCTCTCCACCGCGCAGGAGGTCGCCGCGTTCGAGGCGGGTGTACGGCTGCAGAACGCGCTCGGCGTGCCCAGCCGGCTCATCGACCCGGCCGAGGCGCACCGTCTGTCACCGCTGATCAGCACCGACGGGCTGCTGGCCGCGGCCTTCTCCCCGGACGACGGGCACTGCACGCCCGAGTCGGTCGTGCACGGCTACGCGGCCGGGGCCCGGCGCCACGGTGCGACCGTGCTGCGGCACTGCGAGGTCACCGGCATCGAGCGCGACGGCGACGACATCACGGCCGTGGTCACACGCCAGGGCCGGATCGCCACCGACACCGTCGTGTGTGCGGCGGGCGCCTGGTCGCGGGCCGTCGGCGCCATGGCGGGGGTCGACCTCCCGGTGTCCCCGCTGCGCCGCCAGATCGCGGTCACCGAACCCGTCCCGGGACTGCCGCCGGACCTCCCCATGACCATCGACTTCACCAGCAGCCTCTACTTCCACACGGAGGGCCCCGGGCTCCTTCTCGGCATGTCGGACCCCGACGAGAGCCCCGGCTTCTCCACCGAGACGCACGACCGCTGGATACCACGGCTGTACGAGGCGATGCAGCGGCGCGCCCCGGCCCTGCTCGACCTGCGCCGGACGGGTGGCTGGGCGGGCCTGTACGAGATCACGCCGGACCACAACGCGCTGATCGGCGAGGCCGGTTCGTGCTCCCGCTTCCTGTACGCCACCGGGTTCTCCGGCCATGGATTCCTGCAGGGACCCGCCGTGGGCGAGGTCGTCCGCGACCTGTACCTGGGCCACGAACCCTTCGTCGACATCAGCCCCCTGAGCGCCGAGCGCTTCGCCGCCGACGCCCTGCGCCCGGAGGTCAACACCGTATGAGCGAACTCCACTTGTGGCTGCGCCACGAGACCCGCACGACCGAGCGGCGCACCCCGATCGTGCCGTCCGACGCCCGGCGGCTCGTCGAGAGCGGGGTGACGCTCACGGTCGAGCGGTCGCCGCAGCGGGTGTTCCCGATCGAGGCGTACGAGGAGGCCGGGTGCCGTGTCGCCGGGACGGGCTCGTGGGTCTCGGCGCCGCCGGACGCGGTCGTCGTAGGCCTCAAGGAACTCCCGCATGAGCCAGGTGAGTTGAGGCACCGCCACATCTTCTTCGGGCACGCCTACAAGGGGCAGCCCGGCGCCGCGGCGCTGCTGCGCAGGTTCCTCGCCGGAGGCGGCGCCCTGCTGGACCTGGAGTACCTGGTGGACGACGACGGGCGCCGGCTCGCCGCCTTCGGCTACTGGGCCGGGTACCTGGGTGCGGCTCTGGCCGTGCTGCAGCACCGGGGCGCGCTGCGGGCTCCGCTGCGGCCGACGTCGAAGCAGGAGCTGGACGCGGAACTCGCCGGTGCAGGAGCGGAGTTGAAGGCCCTGGTCGTCGGCGCGCTGGGGCGCAGCGGCCGGGGTGCGCGGGACGCCCTGGCTGTCGCCGGGACCGAGCCCACGTGCTGGGATCTCGCCGAGACCCGCGACCTGGACCGAAAGGCCCTGCTGGAGCACGAGTTGATGGTCAACACGGTGCTCACCACCCGGCCCATCCCGCCGTTCCTCACGGACAAGGACCTCGACGAGCCCGGCCGGCGGCTGCGCACGCTGTGCGACGTGACCTGCGACGTCGGGTCGCCGTGGAACGTGCTGCCGATCTACGACGCGACGACGCAGTGGGAGCGACCGGCCCGCCGGCTGCGCGAGGACCCCGTCTTCGACCTCATCGCCATCGACAACCTGCCCTCGCTCCTTCCCCGGGAGGCGAGTACCGACTTCTCGGCGGCTCTGGTGGCGCTGTTGCCGGACTTCGGGGCGGGCGGTGCGTGGGGCCGCTGTCTGGAACGGTTCCGTGAGGCGAGCCGTGAACTCGGCTCCGAGGAAGGGGAGTTCCGTGATGTCTGAGACCACCGTTCCCGCTGCTTTTGCGGTTCCCGCGAGCGGGACCGTCCACTGGGTCGGTGCGGGGCTGTCCACGGGCAGCGGGCTCGCCGCGCTGTGCGACGCCGCCGACCGCGTACGGCTGTGGCATCGCACCGAGGAACGCGCCGGACAGAGCCTGGCGGCGCTGGGCCTGACCGGTCGCGCAGAGCCCCGCGCGTTCACTCTCGCGAGGCTCACCGCCGAACTCGCCCCCGGCGACGTCGTCGTGTCGATGCTCCCGGCGCCCGAGCACGCCCCGCTGCTCGCCGCCTGCATCGGCCGCGGCACCCACTTCGCCTGCTCCAGTTATGTGTCGGACGCGGTCCTGGACCAGGTGCCCGCGGCGGCTGCGGCCGGGGTGGTGGTGCTGACCGAGGCCGGGCTAGACCCGGGCATCGACCACCTCTTCGCGCTGGACCTGATCGCCCGCGCACGCGACGCGATCGGCGACGGGTCGGCGGCTTCGTACAGCCTCACCTCCTACTGCGGCGGCATCCCCGCGGTGCCGAACGAGTTCAGGTACCGCTTCAGCTGGGCGCCCGCCGGAGTCCTGGGCGCCCTGCGCTCGCCCGCCCGCTACATCGAGGACGGCGCGGAGACCACCGCGGCCCGCCCCTGGGAGGCCACCCGGCCCCAGGTGATCGACGGCGAGACCTTCGAGGTCTATCCCAACCGCGACAGCGTGCCCTTCGTCGACCAGTACGGCCTTGCGTCCACATGGAAACCGCGGACGTTCGTGCGCGGCACCCTCCGTCTCGACGGCTGGCTCCGCGCCTGGTCCGCCGTCTTCGAGGAGCTGAAGGCCGGCGACGACCGACGTATCGGTGCCCTGGCACGGGAGTTGGCGGCGCGGTACCCCACGACCGACGCCGACCGCGACCGCGTCGTCCTCGCCGTCTCCCTCGACGTGCGCGGCGGCTCGGGCGAGACCTGGGCGGGCCGCTACCTCCTGGACCTCGAAGGAACCGCCGACGAGAGCGCGATGGCCCGCTGCGTCTCACGCACGCTCGCCCTCGGCGTACGCCATGTCCTGGACGGTTCGCTGCCGCCGGGCCTCAGTCGTGCCGCAGAGACGGCGCCGCGCGCGAGGGAGTGGCTGGCCGAACTCGGGCGGGACGGCGTCGACTTCACGCTGCGGGCGGAGCAGTAGCCGCGCTTGCCTGCGCGGCAGGCTCCGCGCCTCCCGGTTCTCCCGCGCCGGGCGGCGCACCCGGAAGGCGCCGCATGGTGCGCAGAGGGGAGAAGAACACCGGGAGTACGGCGAGCAGTTCGCCGAGGACGCCGACCCACATGGCCTGGCGGACGCCGACGGTCCCGCCGAGCGTGCTGCCGAGGAGCGCGCCGATCGGCATGGAGCCCCACACCACGAACCGGTTCGTGGCCGTCATCCGGCCCAGCAGCGGCTTCGGGCACAGCTGCTGCCGCACGGACACCGAATTGATCTTGAAGGTCATGAAGCAGACCCAGCCCAGGCCCTGGAGGGCGACGGCCACCGCGAACCGCCCGTCCGCCTGGTACATCGGCAGCGCCAGCATCCACAGGACGCCGCTGGTGACCACCGAGGCGCACATCGCGGGGCCCTGGCCGATCCGGTCGGCGACCCGCACCGTGAGCAGACTGCCGAGCAGTCCGCCCGCCGCCTCCGCGGTGAAGACCAGCCCGCAGAGGAAGGGCGAGAGCCCGAGCTGACCGTTGAGCAGCACCAGCAGCATGGAGGCGCCGATCGTCCCGCACATGTTGGAGATCGCGCCGGTGAGCGTGAGTGCACGCAGCAGCGGGTTGCCGAAGACGAAGCGCAGCCCCTCGCCGATCTCGGCCCGCAGGCTCGCGTCCGGACGGGCCGGGGGCTTGGTCTCCGTCTGGCGGATGCAGGACAGGAAGAGCGCCGAGCCCACGAAGCCGACGGCGTCGACGACCACCGCGACGGGCGCCGACAGGGCCCCCACCAGCGCTCCGCCCGCGCCCGGCCCGCCCACCTGCGCGATGCTGCGGGTGGCTTCCAGCTTGACGTTCGCCTCCACCAGCGCGGCGTCGTCGACGAGTTGGGGCAGGTAGCTCTGATGCGCCACGTCGAAGAAGACCGTGCACACGGACACGCCGAAGGCCACGCCGTACAACTGAGGGAGTGTCAGTGCGCCGAGTCCGTACGCCACCGGGACCGATCCGAGGAGCGCGGCGCGGCACAGCGATCCCGTGATCATCACGGGGCGACGGCGCATCCGGTCCACCCAGGCGCCGGCGGGCAGCCCGATCACCAGGAAGGCCAGGTACTCGAAGACGACGAGCAGTCCGGCCTCGAAGGGGGTGGCGTGCAGCGGGCCGATGGCGATGAGCGGGAGTGCCACGAGTGTCACGGCGGCACCGGTCTGGCTCGTCGCGTCGGCCGCCCAGAACCTGCGGAAGTCGGCATGCCGGAACAGGCCGGAAGAGAGGAGGGACATGGCGGGCAGCATCATCACCGGCGGGCCGGGGCCGCCATTGATTTAGACTGGGCGAAATCCTCAGGGGGCGGGGGCCGGTATGGGCGCGGTGCGGTTCGGTGTGCACGACGTGGTGAACATCAGGTTCGCGGTGTCGCCGTTGGGCGAGACCGTGGCCTCCTTCCGGGCCGCTCTCGACCCCGGCCGTCACGCCGTCCACCTGCCCTGGCTTCGGGCGGCCGTACGCCTGCTCGGGGACCGTGAGCTCGCACAACGCACGGCGCCGCTGGCGGACTTGGTGCGCCGCACGCCCGTCGCCGACGCCCTGACCCCGCCGCCGCGCTGCCCGCTGTCCGAGATCGAGGAGGAACTCGCCCTGGCGGCGATCGGAGCCGAGCCGGCCGATGCCGTACGTGCCTGGTGGCGGGCGGCGGTCGAGCCGCACTGGCCGTGCATGCGGGCCCTGTTGGAGGCGGACATCGCACACCGGACACGGCAGCTCGCCGAGGACGGCATCCAGGAGGTGTTCGCCCATCTCCACTCGACGCTGAGCTGGGAGGGCGACCGGCTGGTCTCCCCGTATCTGCCGTCGCCGAGGCCCGGCCGCGACGACGTCGTGCTCGACCTCGGCGGCGCGGGGATCACGCTGGCGCCGACCGTGTTCGCACCCGAGTGCCGTCTCCTCGCCGCCGAGGGCACGACGCCACCGGCCCTCGTCTACCCCGCGCGGGCCCTCGGCACCCTGTGGGAGCGGCGCGACCGCGCCGGTGACGGGCTCGCCCGGCTGATGGGCCGCAGCCGGGCCAGGCTGCTCGCGCACACCAGCTCACCCAGCACCACGACCCAGCTGGCCGCGCGGACGGGGCTGAGCACGGGCGCGGTCTCCCAGCACCTCGCCGTGCTGCGGGACGCCGGGCTGGTGACGAGCCACCGCTACCGGCGCGAGGTGCACTACACGGCGAGCGACCTCGGCACGGCGCTGCTGGGCACCGCCTGAGTGGGTGGGTGCGGGGGCTCACTCCACGATCGCCTCGTGCACGAGCCGCCTGAGGTCGGGCCCGACCGTGTGCGTTCCCGTCGGCCGTACCTGGGTGAGGAACTGCACGGTCAGGTCATGACGCGGGTCGACCCAGAACGTCGTGGTCGCGACGCCGCTCCAGCTGAACGTGCCCAGGCTGGAGGGGGACTGGGTGACGTCGGGGTCGATCACGACGGACACGCCGAGGCCGAAGCCGAGGCCCGCCTTGCCGGGTTCGCGCTGGACCGGGCTGCCGAAGGCGCGGATGTCGGCGCCGCCGGGGAGGTGGTTGGAGGTCATCAGGTCGACGGCGGCGGGGCTCAGCAGCCGGGTTCCGTCGAGTTCGCCGCGGCGGCGCAGCATCTCCATGAAGCGGTGGTAGTCGTGGGCGCCGGCCACCATTCCGCCGCTCCCGGACAGGAAGCGGGGCCGTCCGCGCAGCGGCAGCCCGGCGATCGGGGCGATCCCGCCCTCCTCGGTCTCGCCGTACAGCTCAGCGAGCCGGCCCGTCTGCTCGGCCGTGACGCAGAACCCGGCGTCGTCCATCCCGAGCGGGCGGAAGATCCGTTCGGCGAGGAACTCGTCGAGATCACGCCCCGAGACCACCTCCACGAGACGGCCGAGGACGTTGGTGGCGACCGAGTAGTTCCACTCGGTGCCCGGCTCGAACTGCAACGGCAGCGACGCGTACACCTCGCAGGTCTCGGCGAGGTTCGCGCCCTCCGGCACCGACGACTCCAGGCCGGCGTCCCGGTAGAGGGCGTCCACCGGGTGGGAGTGGTAGAAGCCGAAGGTCAGACCCGCCGTATGGGTCAACAGGTGCTGTATCAGAAGGGGTTGGGCGGCCGGACGGGTCCTCGTGTCCCGGCCCGACCCGCTGACGTAGACCCGCGGGTCGGCGAACGCGGGGAGGAAGCGCGCGACGGGGTCCGTCAGACGGAAGTGGCCCTCTTCGAGGAGCATCAGCGCGGCGACCGACGTCACCGGCTTGGTCATCGAGTACATCCGCCACAGCGTGTCGATCTCGACGGGGAGTCCCGCCTCGCGATCGCGCCGGCCGTACGTGGTGAGGTGGGCGACGCGGCCGTGACGGGAGAGAGCCACGAGGTAGCCGGGCAGCCGGCCGTCGTCGACCAGATGAGCGAAGTGCGCGTCGAGGCGGGCGAGCGCCTTAGGATCAAGACCTGCCTCGCCCGGCTCGACCTCTTGTCGCAGATGTCCCATGGCTCTCCTCCGGACTGCGGCTCCTGGACAGGACCGTCGCGGCGATCTCGGATCTCGCCGTCCCGGTCGTGACGATCTTGCCCTTCATGCTCCCGTACGCACGCGTGATTCGGCCCCGCTCGGAAGGTGAGGAGCGGGTACGACCTCGGAGTGCCCCGGCAGCCGCAGGGTGAACACAGCGCCGATCGCGGACACCGCCGCGAGCACCGTCAGCGCGGGGCCCATGGTGACGCTCGTGAACGTCATCAAGGTGGTCGCCACTGCCACGCCCAGCGTCGGTCCGACATTCATCGCGGTCTGCTGGAGGCCACCCGCCACCCCGGCCGATGCCGCGGACACCTGTCGTACGACGACGGCCGTCGCGGTGACCATGGCGGTGCCGAAACCGGCGCCCAGGAGCAGGAATCCGCCGCCGACCGCCGCGTCCGAGGACGCCCGGTCCAGTCGGGACAGCACCAGCATGCCGACGACGAGGTGCGACATCGCCGCCCCGGTCGTCCGGCGCGGCCCGAAGCGGCGCATCAGCACGGCGGCGAGCGGAGCGGCCGCGACCATCGCGACGGCCAGCGGCAGCGCCCGCAAGCTGCTGCCGAAGGGATCCAGCCCACGGACGTCCTGGAGGTAGTACACGCCGACGAACAGGGCGCCGGACAAGGACGCCGAGGCGGTCACCAGGACGGCGAGCGCCGCGCCGACGGCCCGCGATCCGAGCACGTCGGGCGGCACGAGCGGCTGGGCGGTACGCCGTTCGTGACGGACGAAGACCGCTCCCGCGGCGGCGAAACCGGCCAGGCCCCACGCGGTCGCCGCCGTCCAGCCCGTCCGCGGCGCCTCGACCAGCGTGTGCACCAGGCAGACGAGGGCCAGCGCGAGCAGACAGGCCCCGGGCACGTCGAGCCGGCTCCCGGCTCCCGAGGACGTGCCGGGTGGCGGGGTGCGCACGGCGAGCGCCAGGACGCCCATGACGAGCGCGGGCAAGACGTTGAGGAAGAACACGGCCCGCCAGCCGAGTTGGGTGACCAGGACCCCGCCGACGACGGGCCCGGTGGCCGCCGCGAGACCGATGGCGCTGGTGCGCAGTGCGATGGGCATTCCCAGCCTGTCGGGCGGGAACGCGGCGCGCAGCATACCGAGGGTGGCCGGTTGCAGCAGCGCCCCGAACACGCCCTGGGCGACCCGCAGTCCGATCACCCAGCCGATGCCGGGCGCCACCCCGATGCCGGCCGACGTGGCGCCGAAGCCCAGCATGCCCACGGCGAAGAGCTGATGATGGCCGTACCGGTCACCGAGTCGGCCCGCGAACACCAACAGGCTTGCCACTGCGATGAGATAGGCGGTGCTCGTCCACTGGACCTGCGCGAACGAGGCGTGCAGATCCCGTTGCAACGTGGGCTGCGCGACGGTCAGCACGGTCCCGTCCAGTGCGACGACCATGGCGCCGACGACGCTGCTCGCGAGGGTCACGGGGCGATGTATCCGTACTTTCACCGTTCCTCCGGTCCGAGGTGCGCGTCCAGCACGGAACGCAGCAGGGGTGCGAAGTCGTCGACTCCGGTGGCGAGTTGGAGGCTGCCCCAGCCCCACAGCTGGGCGATCCCGTGCAGGTTCGCCCACAGGGCACCCGCCACGAGCGGGGCGTCGGCCCGGGGCCGGGTCCGGCCGACCAGGTCCACCAATACCCCGAAGAGCGGCAGACTCGTCTCCCGCAGGCCCAACTGACCGCTCTCCAGCAGATCATGACGGAACATCAGCTCGTACATTCCGCGCTGGGTGCGTGCGAAGTCCAGGTAGACCCCGGCCAGCGCGGTGAGCTGGGCGCGGGGGCTTGCAGCGCCGTCGCCGATCGCCTGCGCCGCTCGGGCGCCCAGGTCGGCGAAGCCCCTGCGTGCGATGGCGGACAGCAGCTCCAGGTGCGTGGGGAAGTAGCGGCGCGGCGCCCCGTGGGACACCCCGGCCCGCCGGGCGATCTCCCGCAGGGACAGCGCCTGCGCGCCCTCCTGGGCCACCAGGTCCACACCGGCCTCGATCAGACGGGACCGCAGTCCCGCCTCCTCTTCAGTCATAGACACTGTCTACCAGGTGGCAGTAGACACTGTCTACGGGCCGTCTTCGGAATGCCTCGCCACCCCTGCGCGTTGCCATGGCATGGCTGATGACGTGACACAGGACGCACTGCTCAAGCTGCTCTCCGAGTACGACGGCGGAGTGCTCGTCACCCTCAAGCAGGACGGACGGCCTCAGCTGTCGAACGTCAACCACGCCTACTACCCCGACGGGCGGATCATCCGGGTCTCGCTCACGGACGACCGCGCCAAGACCCGCAATCTGCGCCGGGACGCACGGGCGTCGTACCACGTGACCAGCGAGGACCGGTGGGCCTACACGGTCGCGGAGGGCACCGCCGAGCTCACGCCGGTCGCCGCGGACCCCTACGACGCGACCGTCGAGGCGCTGATCCGGCTCTACCGTGACGTCAGGGGCGAGCACCCCGACTGGGACGACTACCGGGCCGCGATGGTCCGCGACAAGCGCCTCGTGCTGCGCCTCCACGTGGAGCGCGCGTACGGCCTCGCGCGGCGCTGATCGCCCGGGTCGGGGAGTGCTCCGCGCACGTCGGCCGCCCCTGACCCGGCCGGTGTGCGCGGAGCGTGGCCCGATGACGTCGTACCACCAACCGGCCGTGAGGTGAATGTCGCGCGCGGCCGAAGAGTCCGACCCTCTTGCCCCGGACAGGGCGGCGCCGTACGCTCACGGCGTCGTACCGACTGGCCGGTATGCCGGATGCCGCGTCGGTACGCGGCGACGGGCAGCCCGCCGGGCGGTCCCGCCGCCCCGATCCACCGCCGACCGCAGGAGCCGCCGGACATGACCACTGCCAACCGCCAGGTGCGCCTGGCCGCACGTCCCGTGGGCGAGCCGCGCCCCACCGACTGGGAGCACGTCGAGGAGCCGGTCGGCGAGCCGGGTGACGGCGAGTTCCTGGTGCGGGTGCGCTACCTGTCGATCGACCCGGCGATGCGCGGCTGGATGAACGCGGGCAGGTCCTACATCCGCCCGGTGGAGATCGGCGAGGTCATGCGGGCCGGCGCCGTGGGCGAGGTGATCGCCTCCCGGCACCCCGGCTTCGAGGTCGGCGACCAGGTGTCGGGCACGTTCGGAGTGCAGGAGTACTGCGTCTCCGACGGGCGCGGAGTCACCAAGGTCGACCCGGAGAGGGCGCCGCTGCCGACGTATCTCGGCACACTCGGCATGTCGGGAATGACGGCCTACTTCGGGCTGATCGACATCGGGCGACCCGAGCCCGGCCAGACCGTCGTCGTCTCCGGGGCGGCCGGAGCCGTCGGCAGCATCGTCGGCCAGATCGCCAAGATCCTGGGCTGCCGCGTCATCGGCATCGCCGGCGGCGAGCGCAAGTGCCGCATGGTGGTCGAGGAGTTCGGGTTCGACGCCGCGATCGACTACCGGAGCCAGGACATCCGCAAGGCGCTGCGCGAGCACGCCCCCGACGGGGTCGACGTGTACTTCGACAACGTCGGCGGCGACGTCCTGGACGCGGTGCTGGGCCGACTGGCGCGCGGCGCCCGCGTCGTGATCTGCGGGGCCATCTCCCAGTACAACAGCACCGAGCCGAAGGGCCCCGCCAACTACCTCTCGCTGCTGGTCAACCGCGCCACCATGACGGGCATGGTGGTCTTCGACTACGCCGACCGCTACCCCGAGGGCGTTGCCCAGCTCGCCACGTGGCTGACGGAGGGCCGTCTGACGTCACTGGAGGACGTGGTGTCCGGTTCGGTGACGGATTTCCCCGACACCCTGATGCGACTGTTCCGCGGGGAGAACCACGGCAAGCTCGTGCTCCGGATCGCGGACGCGTAGAGCAGCGGGGAGGCGAGGAATCCAGTGAAGGCGCTGACTTACCACGGCCGTCACGACGTCCGCTACGGCGACGTCCCCGACCCGGCCGTCACCCACCCGACGGACGCGGTCATCCAGGTCACCACCGCCGGTATCTGCGGCAGTGACCTGCACATCTACGGTGGCAATCCGTTCAGCCCCGAGGTGGGCTACACCCCGGGGCACGAATGCGTCGGCGTGGTCGTCGAGACGGGCGGCCAGGTCACCCGCTTCAAGCCCGGCGACCGGGTGCTCGTGCCCGCCTCGGCGGGCTGCACCCTGTGCCGGTCCTGCGCGGCCGGGTACACCGCCCGGTGCGAGCGCGCCAAGTCCAGCACGGACCTCTGCTACGGCGTGAGCCCCGGGCTCCCGGGCAGCCAGGCCCAGGCCCTCGCGGTGCCCTACGCCGACATCAACCTGGTGCACCTGCCCGAGGGCATCTCCGACGAGGCGGCCGTGGTCCTCACGGACAACGCGCCCACGGCCTGGTACGGCTGCCGCCGCGCCCGTATCCAGCCCGGTGAGACCGTCCTGGTCATCGGCCTCGGCCCGGTCGGACTCATGGCCGCCCAGTCCGCGTTCGCGATGGGCGCCGCCCGGGTGCTGGGCGCGGACCTGGTCGCGGAGCGCCGGGCCTTCGCCGCGGGTCTGGGCGTCGAGCCGGTCGAGGGCGAGGACGCGCGTACGGCCATCCGCGAGATGACCGGCGGCCGGGGGCCGGACGCCGTGGTCGAGGCCGTGGGGGCGGACGCCACCATCCAACTCGCCCTCAAGTCCGTCCGGCAGGCCGGGCGGGTCAGTGTCATCGGCGTCAGCCAGACGAAGGACTTCCCCTTCCACATGGGACTGGCCCAGATCAAGGAGCTGGAGTTCGCCATCGGACTGTGCTCGGTCCACTACGAACTCCCCGCCCTGATCGCCCTCGCCCAGGCGGGCCGGATCACCCCGGAGTCCGTGGTCTCGCACCGCTTCGGCCTCTCCGAGGGCCCGGCGGCGTACGAGCTCTTCAACAACCGCGCCGACGGCGTCCGCAAGATCCTTCTCGATCCTGCCCGCTGACCCGTCGTATGGCGGTGTGCCGGGCGTGGGTGCGTGCCACGCGGGGCGGTCGGTGCTTGCCGACCGCCCCGTCCCGCACTAGCCTCCGCGCGTGATCAATGGCGCACACATCGTGATCTACTCCCGCGACACCGAGGCGGACCGCGCCTTCCTCCGGGACGTTCTGGAGTGGCCGCACGTCGATGCCGGACACGGCTGGCTCATCTTCAAGGCGCCGCCGACGGAGGTCGCCTGCCATCCGACAGAGGGCGAGCCGACGCACGAGCTGATGCTGATGTGCGACGACCTCGACGCGACGACCGCCGAACTCACCGGCAAGGGCGTGGAGTTCACCCGTCCCGTCGAGGAGGCCCGGTGGGGCCGGGTGACCGGCTTCCGGCTGCCGGGCGGCGGCGAGGTCGCGCTGTACCAACCGCGCCACCCTCAGCCGTAGACCAGCAGCACCCGCGGACCAGCAGCAGCCGTAGACCCGTAAACCCAAAGGTCTACGGGTCTACGGAACTACGCGATCAGGCCGTCACCGTCTCCGGCTGCGACGCCTCCGGCACGATCCGCTCGCCGAGCTGCTCCGTCGGCATCTTGTGGGTCTCGCGGGCCGAGAGGACGGCGATGACCGGCGGGACGCACAGGGCCGCGGTGAACAGGGCGACCGCCGACCAGCCGGTGCCGTCCGAGCCGGCGATCTGCGCGGCGAAGGTGACCGCGAACCCGGCGACGGCGAAGCCGATCTGCGTGCCGATCGCCATGCCCGAGAGGCGGACGCGGGTGGAGAACATCTCGCCGTAGAAGGAGGGCCAGACACCGTTCGCCGCGCTGTAGACGATGCCGAAGGCGAGGATGCCGAGCGGGAGGGTCAGCGCGTACGAGCCCGTGGAGACGGCCCACAGGTAGAGGAACATCGCGAGCGCGCTGCCCGCGGCGCCGATCAGGTAGACCGGGCGGCGGCCGATGCGGTCCGACAGCGAGGCCCACAGCGGGATCGCGGCGAGCGCGACGAGGTTGGCGAGGGCGCCGACCCACAGCATCTGGCTGCGGGACATGCCGACCGAGTCACTGGTGCCGTACGCCAGCGCCCACACGGTGAAGATCGTGCTGACGGAGGCGATGAGGGCGCCCGCGACGACCCGCAGTACGTCCGCCCAGTGGTCGCGCATCAGGGTGGCGAGCGGCAGCCGGGGCACGCCCTCGGTCGCGGCCTGCTGGGTGAAGGCCGGGGTCTCCTGGAGGGTGCGGCGGATGACGAAGCCGACGACGGTGACCGCGATGCTCGCCCAGAACGGGACGCGCCAGCCCCAGGAGAGCAGCTGGTCGTCGGGCAGCTGTGCGACGGCCAGGAAGACCAGGGTCGCCAGGAGCTGGCCGCCCTGGGTGCCGCTGAGGGTGAAGCTGGTGAAGTAGCCGCGCCGGTTCGGCGGTGCGTGCTCCAGCGTCATCGAGTTGGCGCTGGCCTGCTCGCCGGCGGCCGAGATGCCCTGCAGGACGCGGCAGATGACCAGCAGCACCGGGGCGAGGCCGCCGACCTGCGCGCGGGTCGGCAGACAGCCGATGAGGAACGTCGACAGGCCCATCAGTATCAGCGTGAAGACCATGATCTTCTTGCGGCCGAGCCGGTCACCGAAGTGGCCGAGGAACAGCGCGCCGACCGGCCGGGCGGCGTAGGCGACACCGAAGGTGGCCAGCGACAGCAGGGTCGCGGTGGCCGGGTCCGACTCGTCGAAGAAGACCTTCGGGAAGATCAGGGCCGCGGCGCTGCCGTAGATGAAGAAGTCGTAGTACTCCAGGGCGCTGCCGATCCAGGCAGCCGTCGCGGCCTTTCTGGGCTGGCCGGGTGGCGCGTCGAGCGGGGAGGAGGGGACAGACACGGCGTTGCTCCTACGGGGGAACTCCAACATAAGTGGAGTGAGCGGCGGGGGAGAAGTGCCGGATCCCTGGGGGTGACGGGACGGCCGCGCCGGGTGGTGCCCGGCTAATTAACGCACTGGATAGTTAGTAGCGCTGGGTACGGATGTTGCGCCCACGTTTCCCGGGTGTCAAGAGGTCGCGCTGAACGATCTCGACCGTGCCGCGCGCGGCCGCGAGGCGGCCGTGCGGCGTCCGCCGAGTCCCCCGGCGCGGTCCGCGGTGTGTGCTCAGTCCGTCGCGCGGTCGGCCGTCAGATAGGCGATGACCATGTCGCCGAGCATGTTCCGGTAGTGCTCGCGCTGGTCGGTGGCCGTCAGGTCGCGGCCGAACAGGGCGCCGAAGGTGTGCCGGTTGGAGACCCGGAAGAAGCAGAAGGCGCTGATCATCGCGTGCAGGTCCACGGCATCGACGTCGGCCGTGAACAGGCCCGAGGCGCGGCCTGTCTCCAGGATCCGGCGGATCACCTCGATCGCCGGCGAGCCGATCCTGCCGAGCTCCTCCGAGGAGGCGATGTGCTCGGCCCCGTGGATGTTCTCGATGCTCACCAGGCGGATGAAGTCGGGGTGCGCCTCGTGGTGGTCGAAGGTGAGCTCGGCGAGCCGGCGGATGGCCGCCACCGGGTCCAGGTGCTCGACGTCAAGCTCCTGCTCGGCCTCCCGGATCACGGAGTACGCGCGCTCCAGGACAGCCGTGAACAGCTGCTCCTTGCCGCCGAAGTAGTAATAGATCATCCGCTTCGTGGTGCTGGTGAGGGCGGCGATCTCGTCGACGCGGGCCCCGGTGTACCCGGCGCGTGCGAACTCCTTGGTGGCCACGTCGAGGATCTCGGCCTTGGTGCGGACGGCGTCACGGATGCGCCCGCCTGGTCGTGCCGGTTCTTCGACGCTGGTCATCGGGTTCCTTCGAGCGGGAGGGGGCAGTGCCGCGATTGTAGAAGCAGGCCCGGCCGGCGGTTCGCCGGGTCGCGGGGAGGCCGGTGGGGGCTTCCCGTGAGGCCAGAGGTGCTGATATAGCTAACGTACTAGTTCGTACATTAGTCAGCCGCTCAGGCCGCCAGGCCGTTCAGGAGGTCCTCCGTGGCCAAGGACTCGTATCTCGTCGGGCTCATCGGCTCCGGCATCGGACCCTCGCTGAGTCCCGCCCTGCACGAGCGGGAGGCGGACCGGCAGGGCGTGCGCTATGTGTACCGGCTGATCGACATCGACGCGCTCGGCGTCGGCCCCGAGGCGGTGGGCGATCTTGTGCGCGCCGCCCGTGACCTGGGGTTCGACGGACTGAACATCACGCATCCCTGCAAGCAGCTGGTCATCGGCCACCTGGACGAGCTTGCCCCGGGGGCCGAGGCGCTCGGTGCGGTCAACACCGTCGTCTTCGAGGGCGGCCGCGCCATCGGTCACAACACGGACGTCACCGGGTTCGCGGCCTCCTTCGCGCGAGGCCTGCCCGACGCCCCGCTGGAGCGGGTCGTGCAGTTGGGCGCGGGCGGTGCGGGCGCGGCCGTCGCCCACGCCACCCTCACCCTCGGCGCCGGGCAGGTCACCGTCGTCGACGCGATGCCCGACCGCGCGGCCGACCTCGCCGCATCCCTGAACCGGCACTTCGGCGAGGGCCGCGCCGCCGCGGCGACACCGGACGCCCTTCCCGCCCTGCTGGCCCGCGCCGACGGTCTTGTGCACGCCACGCCCACGGGAATGGCAGCCCATCCCGGGCTCCCGTTCCCGGCCGAGCTGCTGCACCCCGGCCTGTGGATCGCCGAGGTGGTCTACCGCCCGCTGGAGACCGCACTGCTGAGCACCGCCCGCGCGCTCGGCTGCGCGACCCTCGACGGCGGCGGCATGGCTGTCTTCCAGGCCGCCGACGCGTTCCGGCTCTTCACCGGCCGGGAGCCCGACAGCGCGTGGATGCTCAGGGACATCGCCGAGCTGGCCGGTGCCGTAGCGGCCAAGTAGCCCTTGAAGAACTCATCGAAGCAGGCCTCGAAGCAGCCCTTGAGTCAGCTTTCGCAGCAGCCTTCGGGGCAGGCCTCGAATCGGCTTTCGCAGCAGAGAGAGGTACCGACGTGCGTACGTCCATCGCCACCGTCTCGCTCAGTGGATCCCTGACCGAGAAGCTCACGGCCGCGGCACGGGCCGGCTTCGACGGCGTCGAGATCTTCGAGAACGATCTGCTCGCCAGCCCCCTCACGCCCGAGGACATCCGCGCCCGCACCGCCGACCTCGGTCTGACCATCGACCTCTACCAGCCGATGCGCGACATCGAGGCCGTCCCCGACGACGTGTTCGCCCACAACCTGCGGCGCGCGCGGCACAAGTTCGAGCTGATGGGACGCCTCGGCGCCGACACCGTCCTCGTCTGCTCCAGCGTCTCGCCGCTCGCCGTCGACGACGACGCCCTGGCCGCCGGGCAACTCCGCCAACTGGCCGAACTGGCCCAGGACTTCGGCATCCGCATAGCCTACGAGGCGCTCGCCTGGGGGCGTCATGTGAGCACGTACGACCATGCGTGGAGCATCGTCGAGGCAGCGGACCATCCCGCGCTCGGCACCTGTCTGGACAGCTTCCACATCCTCGCGCGCGGCTCGGACCCCAAGGGCATCGAGGACATCCCCGGCGAGAAGATCTTCTTCCTGCAGCTGGCCGACGCCCCCCTGATGGCGATGGACGTCCTCCAGTGGAGCCGCCACTACCGTTGTTTCCCCGGCCAGGGCGGCTTCGACCTCGCCGGGCTCCTCGGGCACGTGGTGCGCGCCGGATATCAAGGACCCCTCTCCCTTGAGGTCTTCAACGACGTGTTCCGGCAGGCCGAGGCCGGCCCGACCGCCGTCGACGCCCGGCGCTCCCTCCTCGTGCTCCAGGAGGAGACAGGGCTCGCCGCGCTGCCCGCTCCCGTCGTGCCCACCGGCGTCGCCTTCGCCGAACTCGTCACCCCCGACGTCGAACCCGTCTCCGCGCTCCTCGGCGCGCTCGGCTTCACCCGCACCGCCCGCCACCGCAGCAAGCCGGTCGACCTGTGGCAGCAGGGCGAGGCGCGCATCCTCCTCAACACCGGGCCCGCCGCCCGGCGCGACGGCACCGCGCTCGCCGCCGTCGGCCTGGAGTCACCCGACCCGGCGGGTGCGGCCCGCCGCGCCGAGTCGCTGCTCGCTCCGGTCCTGCCCCGGCGCCGCGCCCCCGAGGACGCGCCGCTCGACGCGGTGGCCGCGCCCGACGGCACCGAGCTCTTCTTCTGCGCCGGTGAACATCCCGAACTCCCCGGCTGGACAGGCGACTTCGAGTCGGTGACACCCCGGCCGGACCTGCATGCCACCGTGCACCGCATCGACCACCTGGCGCTCACCCAGCCCTGGCACCAGTTCGACGAGGCCGCCCTCTTCCACCACAGCGTGCTCGGCCTGAGCGCCCAGGAGAGCGTGGACGTCGCCGACCCGTACGGCCTGCACCGCAGCCGCGCAGTCACCAACGTCGACGGCAGTGTCCGCATCGCCCTCGGCGTCGGCCCGGCCCCCACCGACGACGGTGCCCGCGCCCAGCACATCGCCCTCGCCACGCACGACGTGGTCGCCGCCGCCCGCAGTTTCCGTGCGTCCGGGGGCCGCCTCCTGCCGGTGCCCGCGAACTACTACGACGACCTCGCCGCCCGTTTCGAGTTCGCCGACGGTGAGTTGGAGACGTACCGCGACCTCGGCATCCTCTACGACCGCGACACGGACGGCGAGTTCCGCCACTGCTATACGGAGACCGTCGGCCGGCTCTTCTTCGAACTGGTCCAGCGCGACGGCGGCTACCGCGGCTACGGAGCACAGAACGCGCCGGTGCGGCTGGCTGCCCAGCACGCGCAACGGCCCCGCCGCTGACGGGACTTACTGGCGGCTGACGGCGCGGGTCACACCGGCCACGATCGTCGAGGCCAGCACCCAGCCCGTGATGATCAGGACGTACGAGAGTCCCTGGTACCAGCCTTCCGGCGAGAAGGCGTGCTCCTGGCCGAAGTCGATGATCGGCAACAGCAGGTCGAGGGTGTAGAAGACGGGGCTGAAGTCCGGGGCCTCGTCCGCCTTGACCGGGGGCGGGTGGTGCAGTCCGTACGCGATCGACCCGACCGCGAGCAGGGACAGCAGCCAGACGGCCGCACGCAGCGGGCGGAAGCCGTAGCCGACGGTGGCGTCCTGGAGGTGGCCCCAGGCACGGGCGTACCAGGTCAGGGTGGCGCGGTGGCGGCGCTGCTTGGCGAGTTGCACCTTGCGGGCGGCGTCGTCGTCGCCGATCCTGCGGTAGGCGGCGGTCAACTGCTCGTAGGCATAGGGGGCGTAGGTGTTGCCATCCCGCTCCAACATGGGCAGTCGGCGTTCGGCGGGTTCGTGCGGGGCCAGCACGGTGTACGTGAAGCCGTCGATGCGCAGCCTGTCGGGCAGGGTCTCCGGTGCCACATGTACGCGTTCCATGTGCGCACGGCGCAGATTGACCGAACCGACGATGGGATCGGCCTGGGGCAGCCAGAGCTCCCCGATGGTGCAGCTGCTCGCCCGCAGCGCGGTGCCGCCCGGGTTCGACAGGTGCGCGCGCATGAGATCGAGCCGGCCCGGTATGCGGGCGCCCCGCAGATCGACCCGCCCGTGTGCCCGTAGCTCTCGCGCTCGTACATCGGCACCCACGCTGAGTGTTTCCGCACTGAACGCATCACCCGCGGGATTGCGGAACTCCGTGCCTTCGAGATTCATGGATCCCGCAACAGTGGCACCGTCGAGGCGCACCTGGCCCTGTGAACGCATGCCGGGAGCCCAGAGATCGTCGCCGATGGCGGCCTGGTTGAGCTGGAGAGCGGGCTCCTCGTCGGGCCCGGAGGGCGAGGCGAACGCCGCCCGGTCCATGAACAACGCCCCGGCTATCTGCGTACCCCCGAGCCGAACAGGCCCCCGCATCCGGCAGTCCGTCATCCTCAGCACGCCGTCGATCCGCGCGCTGCCGAAGTGCAGCCCCGGCAGCACGGATTTGCTCAGGTTGAGCTGGCGCAGCCGTGAGCCGTAGAAATTGGGAGCCTCGTGGAAGAAGCAGTGGCTCAGCCGGATGGGGCTGTCGATCACCGCGTACATGAGGTTCAGGTCCCCGGAGATCCGGGCGCCCGCGACCTTGAGGCCCGGGATCTCCCCGTCCTCGTGCGGTGCGTTGAGGAGGATCGCCCGCAACGCCGTGGCACGCAGGGTCCGTTCCGGTCCCCAGTCGCCGGCCTGTGCCGCGTCCTCGTCGTCGGACGCACGGAAGTCCACGGACTCGCTCCGCGGGAAGGCCTCCCACACACGTCGCTCGGCCGGCGTCAGGTCGTTGATCTCCATCACGTCGGACTCTGACGTGACGCCGTACGCGCTGTCAACCAGTGGGGGCGGGCAGCCCAACTGCCCCCCCCCACCAGGCATTACCGCATGAGCCGCAGGCTGAACGCCCGGTCGAGCCCCAGGCTCGGTGTCGAGACCGTCGTGACCTTGCTGTCCGCGTCGTAGGACCACGCGGAGCTCGGCAGGGGTCGCCCGTCGAGAAGCACCTGGCGTGGCGCAGTCTCGCCGTGCACGGTGAAGCGGTACGCCCGCTCGGTGGGCTTGCCCTGGTAACTGCCCTTGCTCGCCCCCACGTTCACCTCGGTGGCGGTCGAGGCCGCGTGCACGGTCACGCGCTGCGTCGCCGACGCGCCCGCCGTGAACTGCCGGGTCACCCCGTCGTCCTCGTACAGCGTGTAGTCGCTGTCGCCCTGCGGGTACAGGTCCCAGTCCAGCTCGTGGCGGTCGCGGGTCTGCCAACTGGTCGTTCCCTTGGGCCACATGGGGACGATCGCTCCGGACCTCACGAAGAGGGGGAGGGTGTCGAGCGGGGCGTGGTAGCCGTTGACCGTCGTCGGACCGGTGTACGTGCGGCCCGTCCAGTAGTCGGTCCAGGTGCCCTTCGGGAGGTAGATGCCGTCACGGGTGTCGGAGTCCTGGTACACGGGGGCGACGAGGAAGTCGGAGCCCGTGAGGAACTCGTACTTCGCTTGCGCACCAAGGGTGTTCGGGTCGTCCGGGTACTCCAGCCACAGCGGGCGCACCGCGCCGACCCCGGTCTTCGCCGCCTCGGCGGACAGCGTGTACATGTACGGGAGCAGGCGCTCCTTGAGCTGAAGGTACTTGCGGTTGATGCCGGTGTAGGGGTCGCCGTCCAGCCAGGGCTGCTGGTCGGCGGGCTTGCCCGTGGTGATGTCGGAGGCCCAGCCGTCCATCGTCATGATGGCCGGCAGGAACGCCTTCCACTGGAGGTCACGGGCGTACATCTTGGGGTCGTGGCGGTAGATCGAGCCCACGTCGCCGGTGTTGTAGGCGATGCCGGACATGGTGGCTCCGGCGTACGTCGGGATCTGCCAGCGGATGTAGTCCCACGACAGCTTCTGGTCGCCGCTCCACAGGACGCCGCAGCGCTGGGCGCCCGCCCAGGACACCGGCAGCCAGACGAATCCGCGTGCGTCGCTGTTGTCCTCGATGCCCGCCTTGGCCTTGTCGCAGGCGTCGAGCGCGAACTTGTAGCCGTTGCCGACCCAGGCCACGTCCAGCTTGGCCACGCGCTGGCCGGCCTTCACCTGGTCGGCGAGCTTGTCGATGCCGTCCTGGGTCCACAGGCCGAGCTGGGCGTGGTGGTCCTGGAGGCCCTTGGCGGTCTGTTCCAGGTTCTCGTAGCCGCAGCCGTAGCCGTCGTTGACCAGCATCCAGCCGAGCGGCATGTCGTGCTCGGTGTAGCCGTCGGCGATCTTCAGCGCGTCGAGGGTGTGCCGTTCGCCGCGGTTGGCGTTGTGCAGGTAGCAGTCGGAGTCACCCGGTTCGAGGCCGTACACCGGCGGCATGAACGGCTTGCCCACCAGTGCGGTGTACTTGCCGATCACCTTCTTCGCGTCGCCGGTGAAGTAGTACGCGTCCAGCCGCCGTTCCTGCTGACCGGTCCGCACCGGGGCGCCGAAGTCGTACACGCCGGGCGCGAAGGTGTTGCGGAAGACGCCGTAGCCCGCGCTGGAGAGGTAGAAGGGCTGCGAGTTGTTGTAACCGCCCTCGTTCCAGTTGAAGTTGTTCGCCACGTACATGGTCCGGTCCCGGTGCGAGAAGCTGCCGTTCTGCTCGCCGCCGCCGAAGAACTGCTCGTCCGCGCCGCGCGCCAGGCTCTGCCGCATACCGTTGGTGGACCAGCGCAGGGGCTTGTCCTCCTGCCAGACCGGTGTGCGGTTGTCCGCCCGGTAGAGGCCGAAGCGCAGCGGCTTCTTGTACACGCGCAGCACTGCGCCGGGGGAGCGGATTCCGTAGTAGGCGCCCGCGTCGAAGGACGTCGTGTGCGTCTGCGGCGCGGGCTGCCCGCGGACGATCGCCGAGCCCGCCGGATCGGTGAAGGAGCCGGACGGATCTGCCTGGAGCCGTAGTTGACCATCCGTCAGGAAGTCGGCCCTGGCCTTGAGCTGCCCGGCGGTGATCGTGTAGCTGCCGTCCTTGCCGGCGAAGGACGTCAGGTCGCCCGCGTCGGTGGTCTGCGGCAGATACACCTTCCCCGTGTACGCGCTGTCGTGCACGTCGTACGGCACCACCAGCACGTGGTAGGTCCCGGACGCCCGCGGGATCACCGTGGCCTCCGGGTCGGCGGTTCCCGCGCTGTCGGCGACCTGCTTGCCGGCGGCGTCGTAGACGTACAGGTCGAAGTCGTCGGTGGGGGTCTGCCACTCGATCGAGATCGGTACGCCGCCCTCGGGATTGTCCGCCCAGTACCCCTGCGGTACCGAGACGTTCACGTCGAAGCGGTCGCAGACCTTGTTCTCCGGATCGTCGGCCGCCGACGGACAGCTCTCGGTGCCGCCCAGCGTGCCCTTCGCGTACTGGGGGCTCTGCCAGGTGACGCTCTGGTGGGTGTCGTCGAGGACGGCGCTCGGCGGGGTCGCCGCGAGGGCCGGCCGGGCCGGAGCGCTGAGCACGGTCACGGCCAGGGCGGTCGCCAGCCCCGCCATGGCCCAGGAACGGTGTCGGAGTCTTCGCACGGTACGCATCTCCACTCAAACCGGCAGTGTGGTGTTTGCAAGTGCTCGAAATGACGTCGGATCGTGCACGTTCAATCAGGAAGGGTGGCCGTGCGCGCAGGTTCATGTCAATGGATCTCGACCGGAAAACCCGTCCGGCTGTCCGAAATCCCGGCTGACGCCCCTTCCCGAACCCGTGAGACTGGCAGCCCGAGCGCAGCCGAAGAGCACAGCAACCGAGCGCAGAGGCGGACCGTCATGCCCAACGGAGCGCAGATCCTCGTCGAAGGCCTCGTGGACGCGGGCGTCGACGTGTGCTTCGCCAACCCGGGCACCTCCGAGATGCACTTCGTGTCCGCACTCGACGGCGCGCCACGGCTGCGGCCCGTGCTCTGCCTCTTCGAGGGCGTGGCCACCGGCGCCGCCGACGGCTACGGGCGTATGGCGGAGAAGCCTGCCTGTACCCTTCTGCACCTCGGCCCAGGACTCGCGGGCGGCCTGCCCAACCTGCACAACGCGCGCCGCGCCCGCACCCCCGTCCTCAACATCGTCGGCGACCACGCCCTGCACCACAAACGCCTCGACGCGCCCCTGGAGTCCGACATCACCGCGCTCGCGCGCACGGTCTCCGGCTGGACCCGGCGCACCTGTCGTGCCGGTGACCTGGCGGGCGACCTCGCGGAGGCGGTGGCCGCGGCGTACGGCCTGCCGGGCTGCGTGTCCACGCTGGTGGTTCCCGCCGACGTCTCCTGGTCGGAGGCCGGCAAGGGCGGGGCCGGGCCGATCGCACCGCGCACCGGAGCCGTGTCCCCGGACGCGGTGAGCGGGGCCGCCCGGGCGCTGCGCTCCCGGGAGCCCGCCGCCCTTCTCCTCGGTGGCGCGGCCACCCGCGGCGCCGGGCTGATGGCAGCCGCCCGCGTCGCCGCGGCCACCGGCGCCCGGCTCCTGTGCGAGACCTTCCCGGCCCGCCTGGAGCGCGGCGCCGGGCTGCCGCCGGTCGAACGGCTCGCCTATCGCGGATCCGACGCCGCCGCCCAACTCTCCGGCGTACGGCACCTGTTGCTGGCCGGCGCCGCCGAACCGGTCTCCTTCTTCGCCTACCCCGGGCAGCCGAGCCGGCTGGTGCCGGACGGCTGCGCGGTGCGGTCGCTGGCAGCCGGATCGGAGGACGTGACGGCCGCGCTGGAGGCACTGGCGGCGACGTACGACGCCATCACCCCGATCCCGCAGGCGCCGATCAGGCCCGAGCTGCCTACGGGTGCGCTCACCGCCGAGTCCGCCGCCGCGGCGATCGGCACGCTGCTCCCCGAAGGAGCGGTGGTCGTCGACGAGGCGAACACCTCCGGGCTGTGGCTGCCCGGCGCCACCGCGGGCGCACCACCGCACGACTGGCTGACCCTCACCGGCGGCGCCATCGGGCAGGGCCTGCCCGCGGCCGTCGGCGCGGCCCTCGCCGCACCGGACAGGCCGGTGCTCGCGCTGGAGGCGGACGGCAGCGCGATGTACACGATCCAGGCGCTGTGGACCATGGCCCGTGAGGAACTCGACGTCACCGTAGTCCTGTTCGACAACCGCGCGTACTCGGTCCTCAACCTGGAGCTGCAGTCCGTCGGCGCCGCATCCGGCGGGACACGCGCCGGCGAACTGCTGGACCTGTCCCAGCCCGACCTGGGCTTCGTCGGCATCGCCCGCGGCCTCGGTGTACCGGCCGAACAGGCCACCACGGCCGAGGAGTTCAGCCACCTGCTGGGCCGGGCTCTTGCCGAACCCGGCCCCTACCTCATCGACTGCCTGGTGCCGCCGCTGTTCTGATCACCGCCCCTGTTGATCCCAGAGCTCGGCGTGCCTGCGCTGCGCGCCGGTCCGGCCGTTGAGGAAGAAGCGGTCGTAGTACTCGTCCTCGACATGGTGGGCCTGGAGCCAGATGCCGGGGACGTGGATGGCGTCCGTGTGCGCCGGGAAGCGGCGGTGCGTGCGGATGACGTACTCGCAGATGTCCCGGGCGCAGTCGATGACGCGCTCGTCGTACTCGCCGGCCTCGGCGAGGAAGCGCTGTCCGTAGTCCTCCTTGTAGATCCGCGCGAAGACGTCCTTGTCCGCGTAGGTGCCACCGGTGTCGAACTTGGCCGAGATGACCGCGTCCACCGCTTCCGACATCGACCGGTGCGCGGGCGGACAGGCCGCCGCGATCAGCGCCTCACCCTCGGGCGAGGTGAGCCCCACCGGGTGCGAGCGCAGCGTCGCGTACCGCGGCAGCGGGACGTGCCAGCGCCACAGGTCGGCGAGGCGCCAGCGTGGGGTGACGAAGGTGAAGCCGAGCATCCTGCCGTAGACGCGGGTGAACTTCGGGTCGCCCAGGGCGATTTGCGGGTTGATCGAGGCATGGATCCAGGCGCCCAGGCCCATCGCTTCGGCCGTGAGCATCAGGTTCTGCAGCAGCAGGTCCGCCTCGATCTGGGTGCGCATGGGTCCGAGCGCCCCGAGGGGGAGCTTCAGGTCCCCGTTCAGGAAGCCGTTCCTGACCCACTTCTTCACGCCGGCCGGACGGTAGAGGTTGCGGTCGTCGACGAGCGTGGGCCGCGCGCCGTCCGGCTGGGTGAGCAGGTACATCAGCGCGTTGATGTACTGGTGCGAGAGGTCGACCACCGGCAGGAACACCGTGGTGCCGGGCAGGTTGGACAGGAACCGGTTGGAGTCGAGGTACGCGGGGAAGTCGCGCAGCCCCTCGGCGACGTCCAGCCGGTGATCCAGGACCCGCACCTTCGACTCGCGGGCCCGGGCGAGGAGGGTCTCGGCGTCGAAGGGCTCGTGCGGCGCGGGCGGGAGCTTGCGCAGGAAGTACGTGCCGCTGTCGTTGATGACGAAGAAGTGCGTGCCCTGCGCGTTGTCCGGACTGCCCGCGGTGCGGCCCGTCATGGTCAGGTTGGGCTTGGCCATGATGGGCTTGCCGTTGCGCGGGTCCTCGAAGGGCCGGTCGGGCATCGTCAGCCCCGTGGAGCCGGTCAGCGCGATCAGCACCGCCTCCTCGAGTTCCGACAGGGGCTGGTGCTCGTGCGGGGACCGGTAGCTCATCGACCCGGCGGGCACCGACGCACCCCGGCTGACCCGGTGCGTACGGCGGTGCCAGAGGGTCTCCAGAAGGGGGCGCGTCAGCAGGTCGTCGAGACCGGGGCTGCCTGACGAGCCGTCAACTGACGGCATCCGAGCCTCCATTGGTGCTCGGCCGCACCGTCCGCCACGGCGCGAAGGCGCTCGCACCGCGCGGCAGCAGGGCCGCGAGCTCCGGGCAGTGCCGCAGAACGACCGAGTTCATGCCGCCCTTCTCGACCCAGTCGATGCCGAGCGGGGTGTAGACCTCGGGCCGGTAGTCGACGGTCAGGAAGCGGTCGCTCTGCAGTCGGCGGCTGGCCATCAGGATGAAGATACGGAACGCGGTGTCGCTGAAGCCGAAGCCGGTCGGCGGGTTCTCCGCGAACAGCCCGACCACGGTGTCGATCTCGTCGACCGAGCCGTAGACCTCCTTGAGCCGGGCGACCGTCTCCGCGTTCTCCGTCAACTCCTCGAAGGACCGGATGCGCTGCTTGTGCAGGCCTTCGCGGAAGTCGTTGTAGCGCGGGACACCACGCCGCCTGGTCCGTACGAGGTCCACGACCGACAGATCGATGATCTCGCCGTCGCGCTCGAAGTGCTGCAGTGAGCGCGGGTAGTTGTGCAGGGTGATGGCTCCCGGGTGGGCGATGCCGAACGAGTACAGCGTGTTGGCGAGGCCCGTCTTGCGGATCTGTGCCTCCGCCGTGCCGCCCTGGATGTCCAGGAAGCCGACGGTCTCGGTGCGCTGCCCGAAGTGGTGCTCACGCAGCTCGAAGTCGTCCGGGATCAGCGGGTGCATCCGGTAGACGGTGACGAAGTCCTCGGTCAGCGAGTACGGCGCGGCCTGGTGGTCCGGCAGCGTCTTCGGGATGCCGGTCAGCGAGTGGGCGTCGAGGAGCCACAGCCCCAGCTTGTTGATCCAGTTCTGCGGCGGGCCCTGCCAGTTGGTGTGCAGTCCGATGTCGATGGCCTCGGTGGCGAGGATCGCCGGGGTCCACTCCACCGTGTGGATCTTCGCGATGAGGGCGGACACGACCAGCCGGGCCGTGTGGTAGATCCGCTCCTCGCTCATCGAGGAGTACTCCTCGCGCAGCGCGTCGCAGACGGCGTTGTGCTCGCGCGCGAACAGCGAGTGCATGGCGCTCAGGCCCATCCACCAACTGTCGTTGAAGCCGGTGAGCGGAATGCCGTTCTGGCCGCCGGGCAGGAAGCCGTCCTCCAGCCGGAGTCGGGCGCCGCCGTCCGGCTCCCGCAGGAACCGCGCGGTCTGCTCGTCCTCGCCGTACACCTCGGAACCGTCCCACCAGTGCGAGGCGGTGTTGCCGAAGAGGATCGGCGGGCGGTCGCCGGGCAGTTCGATGCCCTCGTTCTCGGCGAAGCGCATCACGTTCTCGGCGGGGCCGCCGGGTGTGTTGTGCCACTGGCCGCTGCCCGGGGGCAGCGGCACCTCGACGCTGCGCTCACCGGGCTTGTGGCGGCGGTGGTTGACCCAGTCGTGCACCTGGAACTGGATCCAGGCGGCCGCCAGAACATTGAGGGAGGTCGCGGGCACGAAGCTCTCGCGGTACAGGAGCTGGCGGCTGACCGTCACCGGGCTGGGTGTGTCGAAGAGGTCGGGACGGTACTGCGGCTTCAGGTTGCGTCCGAAGGCCGCGCCGACGGCGCCCATCCCCGGGTCGGACAGGTCGTTGTACGTCCCGTCGAAGGAGCGTTCCGAGCGCAGCCGCTCCGGGACGGGCTCCGGCACCGGCTGGGCCTTCGGCGGCGCCTCGCGCGGTTCGGTGTCGATCAGGTTCAGCCGGCGCAGCACCTTGCGCAGGAACACCAGGTTCAGCAGGCTCAGCTGCAACGGCAGCCTGTGCCAGGGCACATAGCGGTTCAGCAGCGTGAGAGCGGCGCCCACCGGCGGGCCCAGCAGCCGGTTCTGCAACGGCTCCTGGGTGACGAAGCGCAGCCCGAGCCGGTGCGCGCTGCCCGCCTGGTAGCCGGCCTTGCGCGCCCGGTTGATGTTGCCGAGCGGGCGGAAGTCCTCCGTCGTGTACCAGGGGTTGAAGGTGAGGTCCTCGATCCGCCGGGCGACCGCGCGGGCGTCCGCCGAGTCCAGGTCCTGGGCGGGCAGGGTGAGCCGGGCGATCGGCACCGCGGGGGCGACGCCGTCCTGCCACTCCATCGAGGCGTCCTCGACGGGCGTACGCCGTTCGTCCACGAAGCGCTGCACGCACAGGTCGTAGGACACATCCGCCTTGGCCAGCCGCCGGGCCATCTCGTGGTGCAGGAACTCCGGGTCCTTGCGATCCTGCGCGGGCGCCACCGGGGTGCCGGGCGTCGGGCGGAGCAGATAGCGCACGGGGCCGGCCTCGCCCCACAGGATCGCGCCGCGGCTCCAGAAGGTCTCGTTGGCAAGGGAATTGACGGTGTGCCGGGTCGCGGCCTGCACATTGCGGCGCATCCGGGTCGCGGTGCCGAGGCCCACGGCCAGCGGCAGTTTCACCAGGAGCCCGAAGGCCTTCTGGAGCGGGCTGCTTGCGCCCGCCATCGCCTTGGCGAAGGCGACGAACTCCCGCGCGTTGCGGGCGTGCGAGACCGGATAGCTGGTCGCGAGGAGGTCGTGGCTCTCGCCGTCCGACACCTGCACGCGCACCGCCGCGCCACGCAGATCGGGCGAGCCGTCACCCTGCCGGATGCCGCTCGCGTTGGACAGCCGTACCGTCGCCGGATACTCCGCGCCCGGCTGCGCGAACCCCACCCGCAGGGCCGCGGGCAGATCGTCGTGGAAGCGCAGCCGCGCGTTCTCCACGCCCACCGGCGCCTTGGCGTGGAAGGCGCGGCTGACCCCGCCGCCCCCAGCCCGCCGGTTCTTGACCTGCACCTCCATCAGTTCGCGGGCGAGCCGATCGAAGACCAGCCGCTCCGCCTCGGGGCTGCCGCCTTCATACCGCTCGTACTGTTGTTCGTGCTGCCCGGTCTCGGCCATCGGTCGTTTCCTTCGTACGGATGCGTACGGGACAGGGGGCAGCACGCTAGTCGGCGCCCCGGAACGCGGACAGCGGTGGTTCCCGCCGATGTGCGCACCCTCCGCGCGTTCCACGGACAACCCTGCGAACAGCGGCATGCGGGCACGTCAACGCGGGATTGGAACATCCGTTGCGATCCGGCGTGCGCCCCGCGAGCGACCCCGCTCCACAGGAGCCCCATCCGGCTGCCGGCGGACTGGCCGGGGAGCGCCGGGTGCGGGCCGCGACGCCGGTTGACGGTGGCATCCGGTGGTGGTGTGCTCACCACCCGCCGCCGCGTGGCTAGCCGCCGGCGGCGTCCGCGATGATCCGGGGGAGGACGATCATGCGGGACGACCAGTCCGCCAAGGGGCCGAGCTTCGCCGAGCTGCGCCCGTACAAGCACGACACCGATGCCGAGCCGGACCGGAGCGGCTTCCCGGTCCATCCCGACCTGGTGGAACGGCTGCTCCAGGACAAGGACCAGCCCGACCCCGACGGCATCGTGCCGCACACCCTCGCGACCTGCGCCGCCTACTCGTACGCGGGATTCGCGCAGCGCGGCGACCCGGGCACCATGGCCATGATCATGTCGCGGCTGGGCCTGGAGGAGAACCACTGCCAGGTGTTCGAGCAGCGCGTGGACGCCATGTACATCGCCTCGGCCGCCTACCTCGTCCAGGACAGGGACCGCCGGGTGGCGATCCTCTGCTACCGCGGCACCCAGCCCGAGGACATCATCAGCATCCTGACCGACGCCGACGTACGGCCGGAGATGCTCTCCGTGGAAATGAACAACCGGCGCTACGACGTCCACGCCGGCTTCTACCGCAACATCCGCGCCACCCGCCATCTGGTCGTCGAGGCGCTGCGCCGGGCGCTGCGCGGCGAGTCGGTCGTCCCCGGCGTGGAGGGCGCACGCGGGGACGGCCTGGAGGCGCTCTACATCACCGGACACAGCCTGGGCGGCGCGATGGCCGCCCTGATGGGCGTGGTCCTCACCCACGAACCGCGCTACCGGCCCATCGCCGAGAAGCTCAGGGCCGTCTACACCTTCGGACAACCCATGGTGGGCGGACCGGAGTTCGCCCAGGCCTGCGAGGAGGCGGTCGTCCCGCACGGCGGGCATCTGCTCCGGGACCGCATGCTCCGCTACATCTTCGACCGTGACGTCGTCCCGGCGCTGCCCCCGCGGCCGGTCGGCCCCTACGCGCCGTTCGGCCGGGAGTTCCACTACCGCAGGCCGCGCGGCCCGATGGACGCCTCCCTCACCTTCGCCGCCGACCTGGCGATCGAGGCGGTCTCGCTCCCCGGCGATCTGCTGCGCACCCTGATGAACAACCCGATACGCCAACCCGGCGCCCGTCTGGGCGAGTTGACACTGCGTACGGCCGACGGGATACGGCGGTCGGTGGGCCCGCTGCTGCGGACCCGGCAGCACGGCTGGAGCGAGAACACCGAACCGGGTCTGCACTACCCCCAGATGGACAGCCTCGCGGGGCTCGCCGTGGTGGCCCCGCTGGCCTTCTTCGCCACCCGGCTCGCGCTCACCCGCACCATCCCGTTCAAGTACTCCTTCGACGACCACGGCCCGGGCCACTACGTCAACGCACTTGCACCACCCGGGGTGTTGAGCGAGTTCGGTGACGTGTTGTAGCCCGGGCCGAAGGCCGCGGTGGCCGCTGCGGACCGGGGAACCTACACGGAGGTCCCCGAGGCGTTCCACTGGGCGATCACCGGGCGGCCGTGCTCGGTGGAGAGCCGGCTGACCGTGCCCGTCGCAAGCTGGAACAGGCGTCCGTCGCCCGCGGGGAGCCCGAGACGGCGGGCCGCCAGCACCCGCAGGAAGTGGGCGTGGGCCACCAGGACCACGTCACCGCTGCGGTTGCCGAGCGCCGCGTCCACGCACGACAGCACGCGGTCGGCGCGCAGCCCCACCTCCTCGGGCGACTCGCCCGGGTGGCCCTCCGGGCCCGGCGGCACGCCGTCGGTCCACAGGTACCAGTCGGGGCGGGTGCGATGGATCTCACGCGTCGTCACGCCCTCGTAGCCGCCGTAGTCCCATTCGTGCAGGTCGGGGTGGACCACGGAGTCGGTCAGACCGGCGAGTTCCGCGGTGCGCACGGCCCGTTCGAGGGGGCTGGTCAGCACACGGGCGAAGGTCTGCCCGGCGAGCAGCGGGGCCAGGGACTTGGCCTGCTGCTCGCCGTGATGGGTGAGGGGCAGGTCGGTCCAGCTGGTGTGCTGTCCCGACACGCTCCACTCCGTCTCACCGTGGCGGACCAGGAGGAGGTCGCCCATGGCCGTTACTTCGCCGACTCGACGGCGTGGCCGCCGAACTGGTTGCGCAGTGCCGCGATCATCTTCATCTGCGGCGAGTCGTCCTGGCGGGAGGCGAAGCGCGCGAACAGCGACGCGGTGATCGCGGGCAGCGGCACGGCGTTGTCGATGGCCGCTTCCACGGTCCAGCGGCCCTCGCCGGAGTCCTCGGCGAAGCCGCGCAGCTTGTCGAGGTGCTCGTCGTCGTCCAGGGCGTTGACCGCGAGGTCGAGCAGCCAGGAACGGATGACGGTGCCCTCC
>NZ_JBMNDS010000045.1:0-79344 GCF_052543295.1 Streptomyces sp. SAS_270 | reverse complement strand
GGAGATCCCGCCGTTCCTGCTCGCTGTCTGGCTCACCTGGGTCTTCCTGGCGAAGGCTCCCCCTCCTCGTATCGGTGGAAGTGGTCAGGCCTCGCGGCGGTGGCGGGCCGGCGTGGTCTCGCCGCGCTCCTCGGCGAGCGCGGCCTTGCGCTCCTTCTCGGCCTGCTCCTCCGCCTCCATCTCGGCGAACACGTCGATCGGCGCGGGCGCCTTCGCCAGGAAGACCCAGGTGAGCCAGACAGCGAGCAGGAACGGCGGGATCTTCAACGCGACCAGGACCCAGCCGAGTTGGGCGGTGTTGGCCCACCAGTACAGCGGGAAGAGGATCGCGCACTTGGCGAGCAGGATCAGGCCCCAGGCCCAACTGGCCTTCGCGTACGCCTTCTTGCGGCCGGGGTTGCGGGTGCGCCAGGAGAGGTTCTCCTTGAAGACCGGGCCGAGGATCAGGCCGATCAGCGGGACACCGAACAGAGTCGTGACGATGTAGGCCAGCGCCAGGACCAGTGTGTAGAGCATGCCCGGCAGGTAGAAGTCCTTGGCGTTGCCGGTCATCATCGCGAAGACCACGCCGAAGGCGACGCCGAAGACGCCGCTGAAGGCGTGCTTGACGGTGTCCCTCATGGCGAGCCGGACGACGACGAGGACCAGGGACACCGCGAGGGCGGCGATCGCCGACCAGTGCAGGTCCTTGTTGATCGTGAAGATGGTGACGAAGAGGAGGCCGGGCACCACCGTCTCGACCATGCCACGCAGGCCGCCGAACGCCTCGAAGAGCGCGGCCTCGGTCACCGCCCGGGCGTCCTGCTGGGGGTCTTCGGTCGGCTTGTCGAGCGACGTCACCGGCTACTCCCGTCCAAGCGGTCTCAGTTCGTACTTCGGGTTGAACAGCACCCTACGGCCTCGGCTCATGGAGATGCGTCCGGATGCGATCAGCTTGCGCCCGGGCTCTATCCCCACGATGGAACGCCGGCCGAGCCACACCACGTCCAGGGCTGCCGAACCGTCGAACAGCTCGGCCTCCAGGGCCGGGACTCCGGCCCGTGGTCGCAGAGTGACCGTGCGCAAGGTACCAGTAACCGTGACGATCTGGCGGTCGTGGCAGTCGCCGATGCGCGTACAGCCCGCGGTCTCGGCGTCCTCACGCAGCTCCTCGGACTCCAGGTCCTCCTGGGACGAGGAGAGCCGGTCCATCATGCGCCGGAACCGGCCCACCGGCTTTTCGGAACGAGGAACAGCACTCATACCGAAAGCGTACCGGGGTGCGCTGACACGAACGTACCCGCGGGGCCCCGCCCCGAACCGGCGTACGGCCACCCCGTGCCGGCCTGGACGACCACCCGGCTCACTTCTCGAACCGGTACCCCATCCCCGGCTCGGTGATGAAGTGCTTCGGATGCGACGGGTCGGCCTCCAGCTTGCGGCGCAGCTGGGCCATGTACACGCGCAGGTAGTTCGTCTCCGTGCCGTACGACGGCCCCCACACCTCCCGGAGCAGCTGCTTCTGGCTGACCAGGCGGCCCGTGTTGCGCACCAGCACCTCCAGGAGGTGCCACTCCGTGGGGGTCAGACGGACGTCACGTCCGTCGCGGTGGACCTTCTTGGCGGCCAGGTCGACGCTGAAGTCCCCGGTGTCCACGATCACGTCGTCCTCACCGCCCCCGGTGGGCTCCGCGCGGCGCACAGCGGCGCGCAGCCGGGCCAGCAGTTCGTCCATGCCGAAGGGCTTGGTGACGTAGTCGTCCGCGCCCGCGTCGAGCGCCTCGACCTTCTCGTCGGAGGAGTGGCGGGCGGAGAGCACCAGGATCGGTACCCGGGTCCAGCCGCGCAGCCCCTTGATCACCTCGACGCCGTCCATGTCGGGCAGACCGAGGTCGAGCACGACTACGTCGGGGTGGCGGGCGGCGGCGGCCCGGAGCGCGCCGGCTCCGTCGGCGGCCGAGTCGACCTCGTACTTGCGTGCCTTCAGGTTGATCACGAGGGCGCGGACGATCTGCGGCTCGTCGTCGACCACGAGCACCCTGGTGGGGGCCTGGGGGCCTCCCCCGGTCGGGCTCAGCATGCGGGGTGCCTTTCTGCTGGTGCTACTGGTGCCGGTGCTGCTGCCGCGGTGGCCAGGTCCGGCCGACTGCCCGCGGCCCGGAGCGTGAGCACCATGGTGAGTCCGCCGCCGGGGGTGTCCTCGGCGTCGAGGGTGCCGCCCATGGCCTCCGCGAAGCCGCGGGCGACCGCTAGGCCGAGGCCCACACCGGCGCCGCGCGGGGCGTCGCCGTGGCGCTGGAACGGCGCGAAGATGCGGTCCTTGGCCTCGTCGGGGACGCCGGGGCCACGGTCGACCACGCGGACCTCCACCCGGTCGGCCATGGCGCTGGCCGCCACCAGGACCTGTTCGTCGGCGGGGCTGTACTTGACGGCGTTCTCGACGAGGTTGGCGACCGAGCGCTCCAGCAGCCCGGGGTCCACCGCGACCATCGGCAGTGTCTCCGGGATCTCCAGGTCCACGCTGTCCTCCGGTACGCCGCCGAGCGCCATCGGCACCACCTCGTCGAGGTCGATCTCGCGGATCAGCGGGCTGACGGTGCCGGTCTGGAGGCGGGACATGTCGAGCAGGTTGCCCACGAGGTGGTCGAGGCGGTCGGCGCCGTCCTCGATGCCCTCCAGCAGCTCCGCCTGGTCCTCCTGCGACCAGGACACGTCGTCGGAGCGCAGCGAGGACACGGCGGCCTTGATGCCCGCGAGCGGGGTGCGCAGGTCGTGGCTGACGGCGGCCAGCAGGGCGGTGCGGATGCGGTTGCCCTCGGCGAGCGTGCGGGCCTGGTCGGCCTCGTGCTGGAGGCGCCGGCGGTCCAGGACCACCGCGGCCTGGGCGGCGAACGCGGCCAGCACCCGGCGGTCGGAGGCGGGCAGCACCCGGCCGGACAGGGCGAGCGCCATGTGGTCGCCGACGGGCATGTCGACGTCGGCGTCCTCGGGCCGCTCGATCAGCGGGCTTGTGCCGACGCTGCCCGCGCAGGTCCACGGTTCGACGTCGCTCGCCCGCTCCAGCAGGGCCACCGACTCCATTCCGAAGGTCTCCCGGACCCTTTCGAGTAGGGCCTCCAGGCTGGTCTCGCCGCGCAGCACGCTGCCGGCGAGGAAGGAGAGGATCTCCGACTCGGCACGCAGCCGGGCGGCCTGGTGGGTACGGCGGGCGGCCAGGTCCACCACGGAGGCGACGGACACGGCGACGCCGACGAAGATCGCCAGGGCGATGATGTTCTTCGGGTCGGCGATCGTGAGCCGGTGCAGCGGCGGTGTGTAGAAGTAGTTGAGCAGGAAGGAGCCGAAGGCGGCGGAGGCGAGTGCCGGGAGGAGGCCGCCGAGCAGGGCCGCCGCCACCGTCAGGGCCAGGAACAGCAGCATGTCGTTGGCGAGACCGAGGTGGACGGTGTTCAGCAGCACCGCGACGACCACCGGGCCGCCCACGCCGACCAGCCAGCCCCAGATGATCCGCGCCCGCCCGAGCCGAGCGCTCCGGGTGACCGGCAGACCGCGTCCCTTGGCGACCTCCTCGTGCGTGACGATGTGGACGTCCAGGTCGGGGCCGGAGTCGCGGGCCACCGTCGCGCCGACGCCCGGCCCGAACACGTACTGCCAGGTCTTGCGGCGCGAGGAGCCGAGCACGATCTGCGTCGCGTTGACGCCGCGCGCGAAGTCGAGCAGCGCGGCCGGGATGTCTTCCCCGACGACGTGGTGGAAGGTGCCGCCGAGATCCTCGATCAGGGTGCGCTGAAGGGCGAGTTCCTTGGGCGAGGCGGAGCTCAGCCCGTCGCTGCGGGCGATGTACACGGCGAGCACCTCGCCGCCCGCGCCCTTCTCCGCCAGCCGCACGGCCCGCCGGATCAGGGTCCGCCCCTCCGGGCCGCCGGTCAGCCCGACCACGATCCGCTCCCGTGAACCCCAGATCTTCGAGACGCGGTGTTCGCTGCGGTACTCGGTCAGGTACTCGTCGACCCGGTCGGCCACCCACAGCAGCGCCAGTTCGCGCAGCGCGGTCAGGTTGCCCGGCCGGAAGTAGTTCGACAGGGCCGCGTCGACCTTGTCGGGCTTGTAGATGTTGCCGTGCGCCATACGGCGGCGCAGCGCCGGCGGCGACATGTCGACCAGCTCGATCTGGTCCGCCCGCCGCACCACCTCGTCGGGCACCGTCTCCCGCTGCCGTACGCCGGTGATCGACTCCACGACGTCGCCGAGCGACTCCAGGTGCTGGATGTTGACGGTCGAGACGACGTCGATGCCTGCCGCGAGCAGTTCCTCCACGTCCTGCCAGCGCTTGGCGTTGCGCGAGCCGGGCACATTGGTGTGGGCGAGCTCGTCCACCAGGGCGACGGCCGGCCGGCGGGCCAGTACGGCGTCGACGTCCATCTCGGTGAACACGGAGCCCCGGTAGTCGATCTCGCGGCGCGGGACCTGTTCGAGGCCGTGCAGCATCACCTCGGTGCGCGGCCGGTCGTGGTGCTCCACGAAGGCGACCACGCAGTCCCCGCCCCGCTCCACACGGCGGTGCGCCTCGGACAGCATCGCGTACGTCTTGCCGACGCCCGGTGCCGCACCGAGATAGATCCGAAGCTTGCCGCGTCCCATGGCCCCATTGTCTTCCCGTCACAGCGGTGCACGCTGCGTCGACCTTACGGCCAATAATCTCGACAAAAGGGGCGGTCGGCAGAGCGCGGAGTGTCTTTGACGCAACCCTGACGGGGCACGAGCGCGTCAGTGCCCGACGACCTCCCCGTCGCTCAGTTCGAGGACGCGGTCGGCGAGCCCGAGGAGGTTCTCGTCGTGCGTGGCGACCAGCGCCGTCACCTGCTCGCTGCGGACGACCGCGCGCAGCAGTTCCATCACGGCGAGGCCGGTCTCGGCGTCGAGCTGACCGGTGGGTTCGTCGGCGATCAGGAGGGAGGGGTTGTTGGCGAGCGCGCGGGCGATGGCGACGCGCTGCTGCTGGCCGCCGGAGAGTTCGCCGGGCCGCTGGGCCGCGTGATCCGCGAGTCCGACCAGGGAGAGCAGCAGTTCGACGCGTTCCTCGCGCTCCCGGGGCGCGGCCCGGCGCAGCCGCAGCGGCACGCCGACGTTCTCGGCGGCAGTGAGGATGGGGATCAGCCCGAAGGACTGGAAGACAAAGCCGATGCGGTCCCGGCGCAGCTCCAGGAGCCCGTTCTCGCCGAGCCCGGACAGTTCGAGCCCGTCGACGGTGATACGGCCCCGGTCCGGCTCGTCGAGTCCGCCGACGAGGTTGAGCAGCGTGGTCTTGCCGGAGCCGGAGCGGCCCTTGAGGGCGACGAGTTCACCCCGCGGTATGTCGAAGGAGACGCCGCGCAGTGCGTGGACGGCGGCGGCTCCGGTGCCGTACGAGCGGTGCACGTTCTCCACGCGCACCATGGTTTCGGTGACGGTCTGGTGCATGGTCTGCTGCATGTCCCTCCCCCTCGGGCCGGGCGCCAGTATCGGCATCCGGCACCCGGTCGGGCAATGGGCCGGCCCGCGCGACGCGAACGGGCCGCACTCCCGGCAGGGGGTGCGGCCCGTGGCAGATCGTGGCTAGCGAACCTCGGTGATCTCCGGTCCGCGCTGCAGCTGGCCCATGCCGCCGGAGAAGCGGGAACCGCTCTGCTCCTCCTGCTGGACACCCTCGGGCACCATCTGCGCGTCGTTGGGCAGCTTCAGGACGATCGGGTCGCGGGGCGCCATCGGGCCCTCGCCGCGCACGACGACCGTGTCCCGGAAGACCTGCTCAAGGAGACCCGCGGCCTGCGGCTGCACCGCGCCCTGGCCGGAGATCACGCCCCGCAGGAACCAGCGGGGACCGTCCACGCCGACGAAGCGGACGACCTGGAAGCCGCCCGTGCCGTCCGGCAGCTGTACCGGAACCTGCGCGCGCAGTTCCCAGCCCAGCGGACCCTCGACCTCGTCGATGACACCGCCCTGCTGGGTGATGCCGGAGGCGATCTCCTCGCGTACCTCGCCCCAGATGCCCTCGCGCTTGGGGGCGGCGAAGGCCTGCAGCTGGACGGCGCTGTCGCGCAGCACCACCGTGGCCGCGACGATCGCGTCGCCCGCGACCTCGACGCGCAGTTCCATGCCGTCGACTCCCGGCACGAAGAGGCCCCCGAGGTCCACGCGGCCCTCGGCCGGGTCACGTACCTCGGAGTCGTCCCAGGGACCGTCGGGGCGCGGTTCCGGCTCCAGCCTCACGCGCTCCCGGTCCGCGTCGTCCGCCTCAGTGTCGACGCTGTCGACGACCTGCTCGGCCTCGCTCGCCGCGTCCTCGGCGGCACTGCCCTTCTTGCGACGTCCGAACACGTCACTGTCCTTCCCGGTCGGATACGACCGAAGCGTATCGATTCCCACCCGTTGTGGCGCCCACGGCGGCATGACCGCCGGTGGACCCGAAGCCCCCTGCGGCCCGCACCGATTCGGGAAGTTCCGCGACCTCCTGGAAGCGGACCTTCTCGACCTGCTGGACGACCAGTTGGGCAATCCGGTCGAAGCGCTCGAACCGCACCGACTCGCGCGGGTCGAGATTCACCACGATCACCTTGATCTCCCCACGGTACCCGGCATCCACCGTCCCCGGGGCATTCACCAGGGCGACACCGCACCGGGCGGCGAGGCCCGAACGCGGGTGCACGAAGGCCGCGTACCCCTCGGGAAGCGCGATGGACACCCCGGTGGGCAGAACCGCCCGTTCACCGGGCTCCAGTTCACAGCTCTCGGTGGTGCGCAGGTCGGCCCCCGCGTCACCCGGACATGCGTATTCCGGAAGCGGAACTTCCGGGTCGACGCGCCTGATCAGCACGTCCACAGGGCTACGGCTCACGGGTTCACCTCGAAGGCGCGTGCGCGCCGGATCTGGTCCGGGTCGTCCATGGCGGCCCGGATCTCCTCCGGGCGGCCGTTGTCGATGAAGTGGTCGACCTTCACCTCGATGAAGAGGGCGTCCGCGCGGACGGCGACGGGCCCCTCGGGGCCGCCGATCCGCCCGGTGGCGGACGAGTAGATCTTGCGTCCCGCCACTGCGGTGACCTCGGCCTCCAGGTACAGCACGGTGCCCACGGGCACGGGCCGTACGAAGTCGGTCTCCAGGCGGCCGGTGACGGCGATGGTGCGCAGCAGCCAGTTCAGCGAGCCCAGCGTCTCGTCGAGCGCGGTGGCCAGAATGCCGCCGTGCGCGAGGCCGGGCGCACCCTGGTGGGCGGAGCGCACGGTGAACTCCGCGGTGACCCGCACGCCGTCCTCCGCGCGGGCCTCCAGGTGCAGCCCGTGGGGCTGTCCGCCGCCGCAGCCGAAACAGTGTTCGTAGTGGGCTCCGAGGAGCTCGCCGGGGGCAGGCGCGTCGGGGTGCCGCACCGGCGCGACGGCGTCGGCGGGAGGCTTCAGAGCTGCGGAAGTACCACTCACAGGCGCAGACCTTACCCGCGAGTCCACCAAGTCTCCGCACCGTGCCAAGCTTGGCTTCATGCAGCTCTCCGCCTCGCCGTACGAAGAACGCCTCACCGCCCCCCGCAGCTGGTGGCTGGTCTGCTTCCTGGTGGGGGTCGCCATGGCCCTGATCCTGCTGCCGTTCGGCACCCTGCCGCTGCTGGGCGGCCTGGTCGGCGGCACCGCCGTCTCGGCGGTCGTGGCCAGTTCGTACGGTTCGGTCCGCATCCGCGTCGTCGGGGGCTCACTCATCGCGGGGGAGGCGAAGATCCCGGTCGCGGCCCTGGGCGACGCCGAGATCCTGGACCAGGAGGAGGCGCGCGCCTGGCGCACGTACAAGGCGGACACTCGCGCCTTCATGCTTCTGCGCGCCTACATTCCGACCGCGCTGCGCGTGCAGGTCACCGACCCGCAGGACCCGACGCCCTACGTGTACCTGTCGACCCGGGAGCCCGAGCGGCTGGCGCAGGCACTGGAAGCCGCCCGGACCGCGGCGTAGCACCGGGCACCACGAGGGTCAGCGCCCCAGCTCCTTGGGGATCTCCCCCATCCGCAGCGGGTCGGCGGGCTTCTCCAGCGGTGGCAGTTCGGGAAGGGACTCCCACGGGACCCGGGTCTTGCGCAGGTCCTTGCGGATGCGCTCCGCGAGACGTTTGGTGTCGCGGCGGTTCATGACCGCTCCGACGGCCGCGCCCACCATGAACGGCATCAGGTTCGGCAGGTCCCTGACCATGCGCTTCATGATCTGCTGGCGCAGCTCACGCTTCATCTGGCCGCCGAGGGCGGCATTGACGGTCGACGGTCTGGTCACGTCGATCCCGCGCTCCGAGGACCAGGAGTTCAGATACGCGGTGCTGCGCTGCTTGAGATTGCCGGGTGGCCGGCGGCCGTAGACCTCGTGGAGCTCGGCGATCATCTTCAGCTCGATCGCGGCGACCCCGGTGATCTCGGTGGCGAGCTCGGTGGGCATGGCGGGCGGCACCGGGAGCATGGCGGCGGCGCCGATCCCGGCGCCCACGGTGGACGTCGCGTTGGCGGCACCGGTGACGAGCTTGTCGGCGAGCTGCTCGGCCGTCAGACCGGGAAACTGTCTGCGCAGGGTGTCGAGGTCCCGTACGGGAATGCGCGGGGCGTTGTCGATGATCCGGTCGGCGAGGTAGGACAGGCCCGCTCTGGCCTTGCTGCCGCCCTTGCGGACGCCGTCCCTGACCCCGTCGCGCACGGCGGCCGCGCGGCGTCGCGCGACGGGCGCCGGGCCGCGCTCCGGCGCCGGGGCACCGGTCGGCACCGGAGCGCCTGTGTGCCTCGTGGCGGGCGCCCGCTCGAGCGAGGCTGATCCTGGTTCGGATGAGCCCCGCTCGTCGTCACGCACGCCCTCAGAGCCGCCTGAGGGCCCTTCGTCCGCCGCCCGGCCGGGCCGGCGGCGCTTCCAAGGTGAGGTCGAGCCAGTCACGGCCGACCCTGCCTCAGTCGCAGTCGCGGCAGATCGGCTGACCGTTCTTCTCGCGGGCCAGCTGGCTGCGGTGGTGCACCAGGAAGCAGCTCATGCAGGTGAACTCGTCCTGCTGCTTGGGCAGCACCCGGACGGCCAGCTCCTCGTTCGAGAGGTCTGCGCCGGGCAGCTCAAGGCCTTCCGCGGCCTCGAACTCGTCCACGTCAACGGCCGACGTCGACTTGTCGTTCCGGCGAGCCTTCAGTTCTTCAAGGCTGTCCGAGTCGACGTCGTCGTCGGTCTTGCGTGGGGTGTCGTAATCCGTTGCCATGTCGCTCTCCCCCTCTGGGTGTCTGCGGTGTCTCCAGCGCACGTAACGCGTGAGAGGCCGGACTTGTGCCCGACCCGAGGCGGAGATTTTGCCTCACATCAAGGTCTGTTACTCAATCGACACCCAACCGGACTCTTCAAGAGTGATCGGCTTGGATGGCGATGCGGACCGTACACGGTCTCAAGGCCGCACTTCAAAGGCGTCTCACCGTGTACTTCCCGTGATCTGGACCCCCGAAAACCCGGATTTTCCCGGCTTTCCGACAGCCTGCATGATCACGGAGCGTAGATGGCCTGAAAATCGCCCTTGTGATCGATCACACATGGACCTCCCGGATGGGCGACCCGAAAATTCCGCGCAAAGCGAACATCGCCGCTTGTCGGCGACATGGTCTCAGATGGGAAGGGTGACGCGCATCACGAGCCCACCTCCCTCGCGAGGCTCCGCGACGATGTGCCCGCCGTGGGCACGGGTCACGGACCGGACAATGGACAGGCCGAGGCCCACTCCCTTGTCGCTGCCGGTGCGCTCGGTGCGCAGCCGCCGGAAGGGTTCGAAAAGATTGTCGATCTCGTACGCGGGAACGACCGGCCCGGTGTTCGACACCACCAGGACCGCCTGCCCGTGCTGGCCCTCCGTGGTGACCTCGACCCAGCCCTCCTCCGCCACGTTGTACCGCACAGCGTTCTGGACGAGGTTCAGGGCGATCCGCTCCAGCAGCACACCGTTGCCCTGGACGACCACGGGAACGCGCTTCCCCCGGATCAGGACGCCCTTCGCCTCCGCCTCGGCGTGCACCTGGTCGACGGCCTGCGAGGCGACCTCGGCGAGGTCCACGGGCTTGCGCTCCACTATCTGGTTGTCACTGCGGGCGAGCAGCAGCAGCCCCTCGACGAGCTGCTCGCTGCGCTCGTTGGTGGCCAGCAGCGTCTTGCCGAGCTGCTGCAGCTCCATCGGCGCTCCCGGGTCGGACAGGTGCACCTCCAGGAGCGTGCGGTTGATCGCCAGGGGCGTTCGCAGTTCGTGCGAGGCGTTGCCGACGAACCGCTGCTGAGCCGTAAAAGCCCGCTGCAGCCGCTCCAGCATCTCGTCGAAGGTGTCCGCCAGCTCCTTCAACTCGTCGTCCGGACCGTCCAGTTCGATACGGCGGGACAGGTCCGAGCCGGCCACCGCGCGCGCGGTGCGGGTGATCCGGCCGAGCGGCGAGAGCACCCGGCCCGCCATCGCGTAGCCGAAGGCGAACGCGATCACGGCAAGGCCGAGCAGCGCGAGAAGCGAGCGGCTGAGCAGGTTGTCCAGGGCGTCCCGGCGCTGCTGGTCGGTGCACGCGCTGATCGCGTCGTTGAACGTGGAAAGCGGGATGTCGTTCGTCTTGACGCCGGGGCAGTTGTCGCTGGTGACCCTGATCGCCTGACCGCTCACGATCTTGAAGAGCGGTTCGTTGCCCGTGTTCAGGGCCTGCGCTGCGAGCAGATAGATGATCGACAGCAGCAGGATGCCCGCGATGAGGAACATGCCGCCGTAGAGCAGCGTGAGCCTTATGCGGATCGTCGGACGCAGCCAGGGGAACGGGGGCTCCTGCCGCCGGGGGTCCCACGTGGGTTTCGGAGGCGCCGTCGGCGGCGCGGGAGTCGTGGCCACGGCGTCAGATCCGGTAGCCGGAGCCGGGCACGGTGACGATGACGGGCGGCTCGCCGAGCTTGCGGCGCAACGTCATCACCGTCACGCGCACCACGTTCGTGAACGGGTCCGTGTTCTCGTCCCAGGCCTTCTCCAGGAGCTGCTCGGCGGAGACCACGGCGCCCTCGCTGCGCAGCAGTACCTCCAGCACCGCGAACTCCTTGGGGGCGAGCTGGACCTCCTTGCCGTCACGGAAGACCTCACGGCGGTTGGGGTCGAGCTTGATCCCGGCGCGCTCCAGGACGGGCGGCAGCGGCAGACTCGTACGACGTCCGAGGGCTCGGACACGCGCGGTGAGCTCGCTGAACGCGAAAGGCTTGGGGAGGTAGTCGTCGGCGCCGATCTCCAGGCCCTCGACACGGTCGCTGACGTCGCCGGAGGCCGTGAGCATCAGGACTCGGGTGGGCATGCCGAGCTCGACGATCTTGCGACAGACGTCATCGCCGTGGACGAGCGGGAGGTCGCGGTCGAGGACCACCACGTCGTAGTCGTTGACGCCGATGCGCTCCAGAGCGGCCGCACCGTCGTACACGACGTCGACGGCCATGGCCTCCCGGCGCAGTCCGGTGGCCACAGCATCGGCGAGCAGCTGCTCGTCCTCGACGACGAGTACGCGCACGTCGCTTGTCCTTCCTCTGTCCACTCGCGTAGCGCCTTCTCGGCGCACACGGGCAGGGTCTTTCGTGGGTGAGGGCTCCATCCTGCCCTTTTCGGCCGTAAACCGGCTGTAAGACGGGTGACGGGCCCGGGAATGCCAGATTTTCTCGCCGGGTTGAGGTTTCCGTGGAAGGGAGCGGGGGGAGGACGGCTTTACACCCCGCGATCACGCTCTGCATGCGGCACGCCACATGTTGCTTGTGGTGGGCCACGGTCCGCTTCCGCAGAGCGGGCGTGGGTGTCCGGCACCGTCGCCGCCCAGCAGGGCAGCGCTGGGCACCCCTTATGGAGACGTGATCGCCCCTTCCGAACGGCACACCCCCGTGCCATCGACCCACGACCCAGGACGAGGGGGCGCAGCATGGACGCTTTCACCGCAGGACTTCTGCAGCGCATAAGGGCGACCGAGTCCGACCTGACGCGGGCTCGCGAAACCGGCGACGACTTCCTCGCGGAGGTCGAGCAGGCCGAGCTCGACGACCTGCACCGCCTTGCCGCCGAGCACGGTGTGGAGGTCGGCACCGCGTCACGCGTCTGAGCAGTTCGCACGACAGCGGGGCCCCGGCATCGATCCAGTGCCGGGGCTCCCCTTTTTTTGCTCTTTCGCCTGCGGGGCGCCTCAAGCCGGTGTCGAGAGCCCGATCGTGCTCAGTCCTCCTTCGTCGGGCCTCCGCGCGTTCGGGCTCTCGACATCGGCGCGCCCCTTCGGCTCTCTCGCGGCCGACGCGTGGGGGCAGCGCGCCTTGGAGGGCCCTGGCTGTTGGCTGGTCGGGAGGCGTTGCGCCGGCTCTGCCTGGAATGGTGGGGCCCGGCTAGGGGGCGTGCCGGGCGCCGTGGGTGCTGTGCGGGACTTTCACAACACCCCCTAGTCGTGCCAGGCGCCGAATTCCTCCAGGAGTCGCTGGAGGGGCTCGAAGACGCCTGGGGTGGCTGCCACCGCCAGATCGCCCGTGGGGCCCTCTCCGGGGCGCCCACCGGTCAGGGCGCCCGCCTCCCGGGCGATCAGGTCGCCTGCCGCGAGGTCCCAGGGGTTGAGCCCCCGCTCGTAGTAGCCGTCGAGACGGCCTGCCGCCACGTCGCACAGGTCGACCGCCGCCGAGCCGCCGCGCCGGATGTCGCGCAGCAGCGGGATCAGCCGCTGGGCGACGTCGGCCTGGTGGACGCGGACGTCGTGGACGTAGTTGAAGCCGGTCGAGACCAGCGCCTGGTCCAGGGGCGGTGCCGGGCGGCAGGCCAGCCGGCGCTCCCCCTCCCAGGCCCCGGTGGCCCAGGCGCCGCCGCCCCGCACGGCGTGGAACGTCTCGCCGCGCATCGGCACCGCGACGACGCCGACGACCCTCTCGCCGTCCTGCTCGGCCGCGATGGAGACCGACCAGGTCGGCAGCCCGTACAGGTAGTTGACCGTGCCGTCGAGCGGATCGATGACCCAGCGGATGCCGCTGGTGCCCTCCGACACGGCGCCCTCCTCACCGAGGAAGCCGTCGTCGGGCCGGTGCTCGGCGACCAGGTCGGTGATCAGCTTCTCGGCGGCGATGTCCATCTCGGTCACGACGTCGATCGGGCTGGACTTGGTCGCGGCGACGGCGAGATCGGCCGGCCGCCCGTCCCGCAGCAGCGCACCGGCCCGGCGGGCGGCCTCATGGGCGAGCTGGAGCAGTTCGGCGTACAGGGGCTCGGTCACGGTTCTCCTCGGTCGTGCGGTGGGGAGGCGGCCTGTCCGGGGGCAGGCGGAGGGGCGGGTGCCGCACTGCGCGCGGTGGGCACGCGCGCGTTACGCGTACGGACTGTCCGCGCCCGCTGCGGCCGGCTTCGGGGCGCGGGACGGGCAGCAGCCCACCGGGCAGAGATCGTGACTCGGCCCCAGGGCGCCGAGCGCACAGGGGGACACCCGCTGCCCGCGCTCGCTCGCGGCGCGCTCCAGGACGAGGTCGCGGACGGCGGCCGCGAACCGCGGGTCGGCGCCCACGGTGGCCGAGCGGCGCACCGGCAGACCCAGCTCCGCCGCCTTGGCCTTCGCCTCCGTGTCGAGGTCGTACAGGACCTCCATGTGGTCCGAGACGAACCCGATGGGCGCCATCACGACGGCCGGCACCCCGGCGCCGTGCAGCTCCTCCAGGTGGTCGCAGATGTCGGGCTCCAGCCAGGGGATGTGCGGGGCACCGGAGCGCGACTGGTAGACGAGCCGCCAGGGGTGGTCGATGCCGGTCTCCTCGCGGACGGCGTCGGCGATCAGCCGGGCGACGTCCAGGTGCTGCTCGACGTACGCACCGCCCTCGCCGTGGTCCTCGACCGGCCCGGAGGTGTCGGCCGCCGCGTCGGGGATGGAGTGCGTCGTGAAGGCGAGGTGCGCGCCCTCCCGTACGTCCTCGGGGAGTTCGGCGAGGGACTTCAGGACACCCTCGGCCATGGGGCGCACGAAACCGGGGTGGTTGAAGTAGTGCCGCAGTTTGGCGACCTCCGGCAGCTCCAGTCCCTCCGCCTCCAGGGCGGCCAGCGACTCCGCGAGGTTCTCGCGGTACTGGCGGCAGCCCGAGTACGAGGCGTACGCGCTGGTGGCGAGGACGAGGATGCGGCGGCGGCCGTCGGCGACCATCTCGCGCAGGGTGTCCGTCAGGTACGGCGCCCAGTTGCGGTTGCCCCAGTAGACGGGCAGGTCCAGGCCGTGGTCCGCGAAGTCCTTGCGGAGGGCGTCGAGCAGGGCGCGGTTCTGGTCGTTGATGGGGCTGACCCCGCCGAACAGGAAGTAGTGCTGCCCCACTTCCTTGAGCCGTTCCTTGGGGATGCCGCGCCCGCGCGTCACGTTCTCCAGGAACGGAACCACGTCGTCCGGGCCTTCGGGGCCGCCGAACGAGAGCAGGAGCAGGGCGTCGTAGGGGGTGGCATCGAGCGCATCTGGCATGCCTCCGATCCTGCCATCCGTGACCGACAGGCGGACAACGGCCATGTGACCAGAGGGCACGGGGAGTGCATTAGGGTCACCTAACCCGTAAGCTGTATCAGCCGCCTTGACGCCTTACCGGAGCCCGTCCGCCCTGGCGACCGCGCGGACGGACCGATCCGACCGGAGACCCCGTGCCCAGCCCCTACCGCGCCCTGTTCGCCGCCCCCGGCTCCAAGGGCTTCTCCGCCGCGGGCCTCCTCGGCCGGATGCCGCTGTCGATGATGGGCATCGGCGTGGTCACGATGATCTCCCAGCTCACCGGGCGCTACGGCCTCGCGGGCGCGCTGTCCGCCACCATCGCGCTGGCCGCGGCGGCGCTCGGCCCGCAGATCTCGCGCCTGGTGGACCGGCACGGGCAGCGGCGGGTGCTGCGCCCCGCCACGCTCTTCGCGCTCGCCGCGGCGGCCGGGCTGCTGCTCGCCGCGCACTTCGAGTGGCCGGACTGGGTGCTGTTCGTGTGCGCCGCCGGCATCGGTTCCGTGCCGAGCCTGGGCGCGATGATCAGGGCTCGCTGGGCCGCCCTCTACCGCGACACCCCGCAACTGCACACCGCGTACTCCTTCGAGTCCGTGGTGGACGAGGTCTGCTTCATCTTCGGGCCGATCATCTCCATCGGTCTGTCCACGGCGTGGTTCCCCGAGGCGGGACCGCTGCTCGCCGCCTGCTTCCTCGCGGCCGGCGTCTTCTGGCTGACGGCCCAGCGCGCCACCGAACCCGAGCCGCATCCGCGCACGCACGACTCGGCCGGCTCGGCGCTGCGCTCGCCCGGACTTCAGGTCCTGGTGGCCACGTTCGTGGCGACCGGCACCATCTTCGGAGCGGTCGACGTGGTCACCGTGGCCTTCGCGGAGGAGCAGGGTAACAAGGGCGCCGCGAGCGTCGTCCTCGCGCTCTACGCCGCGGGCTCCTGCGCGGCGGGCGCCGTGTTCGGGCTGCTGCACCCCCAGGGGGCCGCCGAACGCCGGTGGCTGCTGGGCATATGCACAACGGCCGTGAGTATGATCCCCCTCCTACTGGTCGGAAACTTGCCGTTCCTGGCCGTGGCGCTGTTCGTGGCGGGCCTGTCCATCGCACCGACGATGATCACGACGATGTCCCTCATCGAGCAGCACGTACCCCGCGCGAAACTGACCGAGGGCATGACCTGGGTGAGCACCGGGCTCGCGGTCGGCGTCGCGCTCGGTTCCTCCGTGGCGGGCTGGGTGATCGACTCGGCCGGCGCGAAGGCCGGGTACACGGTTCCGGCGGTGTCCGGAGCCGTCGCGGTCGCGGTCGGTTTCCTGGGGTATCGCCGGCTGAACAGGCCGGTTCCGCAGCGGGGAGGGACCCATGAGCAGCACAGCGAGCGGGAAGAGCGGAACGTGGCGTAACTGGGCGGGGAACGTCACCTCCCGTCCGGTACGGGAGGTCACTCCCGCGTCCGTCGAGGAGCTCTCCGCGGCTGTACGGAAGGCGGCCGACGACGGCCTGAGGGTAAAGGCCGTGGGCACCGGGCACTCCTTCACGGCCGCCGCCGCGACCGATGGGGTGTTGATCCGCCCCCAACTGTTGACCGGCATCCGCGGGATCGACCGCGAGGCCGGCACGGTCACGGTCGAAGCGGGCACCCCGCTCAAGCGTCTCAACGTGGCGCTCGCGCGTGAGGGTCTGTCGCTCACGAACATGGGCGACATCATGGAGCAGACGGTGTCGGGCGCGACCAGCACCGGCACACACGGCACCGGCCGTGACTCGGCCTCGATCGCCGCCCAGATCAAGGGCCTTGAGCTGGTCACCGCGGACGGCTCGGTCCTGCACTGCTCCGAGACGGAGAACCCGGAGGTGTTCGCGGCGGCCCGGCTCGGCATCGGCGCGCTGGGCATCGTCACCGCGATCACCTTCTCCGTGGAGCCCCTTTTTCTGCTCACGGCCCGCGAGGAGCCGATGACCTTCGACAAGGTCACCGCCGACTTCGACGAACTCTTCGCGGAGAACGAGCACTTCGAGTTCTACTGGTTCCCGCACACCGGCAACTGCAACACCAAGCGCAACAACCGCAGTGCGGGCCCCGAGAAGCCCGTGGGAGCGGTCAGCGGCTGGATCGAGGACGAGTTCCTCTCCAACGGCGTCTTCCAGGTGGCCAATCTGCTCGGCCGGGCGGCGCCCGCGACCATCCCGACGATCGCGAGGATCTCCAGCCGCGCGCTCTCCGCCCGCACCTACACCGACATTCCCTACAAGGTCTTCACCTCTCCGCGCCGGGTGCGCTTCATGGAGATGGAGTACGCCGTTCCGCGCGAGGCTCTGGTGGAGACGCTCCGCGAGCTGAAGACCATGGTCGATCGCTCCGCGCTGCGGGTGAGCTTCCCCGTCGAGGTACGCACCGCCCCCGCGGACGACATCACGCTCTCCACGGCATCCGGCCGCGAGAGCGCCTACATCGCCGTCCACATGTTCCGCGGCACGCCGTACCAGGCGTACTTCACCGCCGCCGAGCGGATCCTCACCGCGCACGAAGGCCGGCCGCACTGGGGCAAGGTGCACACGCGCGACGCGGAGTACTTCTCGAAGGTCTATCCGCGTTTCGGGGAGTTCACCGCCCTGCGGGACCGGCTTGATCCGGATCGGCGCTTTGCGAACGACTACTTGCGTCGGGTGCTGGGGTCGTAGCCGTCGCACTGGGCGTCGGTGTCGGCGTCGTAGCACCGGAGTCGTCCTGGGCGGAGCCGGTGCCGCTGACGCCGGAGGGCCCCGGCGACTCGGAGGGACCCGCCGAAGGCGTGCCGCCCCGCTCGGACTTGGAGCCGGACCCGGTTCCGGAGCCGCTGCCCTTCAGCGCGTCCCCGACGGTGGTGCTGGTGCTGTCGCCGCCGAAGCTCTGCCCCGACACCAGTTCGTACGTGGTGATTCCGGCCATGGTCACGCCGAAGACGAGTGCCGCGGCGACCACCGGCCGCTGCCGACTCCTGACCCGGGCGCGATGGACGGCCCCTTCGGTGAACTGCCCCTCGGCGGGCGCCTGTCGGGAGCGCGGCTTGGGCATCCCGGACCTTGCCTGCCTTTCCCGTGCTTGATCGACCAAACGCACGAGAGAGGGACGTACAGGCGAAACGATTAGTTCCGTTTCTGGCCGTTACGTGAAGTGCGCCACGTTTCACAGTCACGAATACGACGCTTCGGACGGCCAACTACCACCCCCCACTAGAAGTTGGGCGGCGTGCCGATCCACGCACATGGCCCGAATGGAGTACTGTTGCGAGCCCTGGGTCCGGACTCCCGCCAGGGTGTCCGGGGCCTTGCAGGACCGCCGGAAGGGGGCTCGTTGCACAGGGTGATGGAGTTCGTCACTTAGCGTTGCGAATAGGTAACCGTGCCATAACGGCGAGTTCGGGCCCCTGCCCGACACGCCGGGCAACTCGGCAAGGTTGTGGCAGGCTGCACCCGGGCAGGCCACACTCGACTAGCGGAAGCAGCGACGCACGTGACGTCGGCAGGCACCACCCGGGAGGTCCCCATGCCCGAACTGCGTGTCGTGGCCGTCTCTAACGACGGCACACGGCTGGTGCTGAAGGCTGCGGACAGCACGGAGTACACGCTTCCGATTGACGAACGTCTCCGCGCCGCGGTGCGCGGCGACCGTCCCCGCCTCGGCCAGATCGAGATCGAGGTGGAGAGCCATCTCCGCCCCCGCGACATCCAGGCACGTATACGTGCGGGTGCGTCCGCGGAGGAAGTCGCCCAGCTCGCCGGGATCCCCGTCGATCGCGTACGCCGCTTCGAGGGCCCCGTGCTGGCCGAGCGTGCCTTCATGGCCGAGCGGGCCCGCAAGACCCCGGTCCGCCGCCCCGGTGAGAACGCCGGACCCCAGCTCGGCGAGGCGGTGCAGGAGCGGCTGCTGCTGCGCGGCGCCGACAAGGAGACCGTCCAGTGGGACTCGTGGCGTCGTGACGACGGCACATGGGAAGTGCTGCTGGTCTACCGGGTCGCGAGCGAACCGCACTCGGCGAGCTGGACGTACGACCCGCCCCGGCGGCTCGTCCAGGCCGTCGACGAGGAGGCGCGCTCGCTGATCGGCGAGTCCGACGACCTCGCGGCAACGGCCGAGCCGAGCTTCCCGTTCGTACCGCGGATCGCGCGGCTGCCCCGGGACCGCCCGCTCGACCGTGCCCTGGACCGGCAGATGGAGCGGCCGAGCCCGCCGCCCCCGGAGCCGGTCGAGGAGAGCACGAACGACCGGGACTCGCTCACCAGTCTTCTGGAGGCGGTGCCCAGCTTCCGGGGCGACATGGTGGTGCCCGAGCGGCCCTCCACCACGGAGCGCCCCGCCGCGGAGGAGCCTCCCGCCGAGCCCGAGACGGAGGAGCCGCCCGCTCCCGCCGCCTCGGCCGGGGCCGGTTCCGCCTACGCGGACGTCCTCATGCCCCGTTCGGTCGGCGCCCATCGCGACCGTCTCGTCGGCGCGACCGACCGCCAGGCCGAGGCCGACGGGGTCCGCCCGGGCCGCCGCGCGGCCGTCCCCAGCTGGGACGAGATCGTGTTCGGCACGCGGCGCAAGAAGCAGGAGTAACAGGCGTAGCAGGAGTAGCAGGAACGTGTACGGCGGCGGGGCCCCACCGGTTCGGTGAGGGCCCCGTCCGCGTTCCCGGAAGTCGAGGGCTACTGCGGGTCGGGGCCCACGGCGACCGGGCGGCTGCTGTCGCGGGACCACTCCGACCAGGAGCCGACGTACAGGGCGGCCGGGATGCCGGCGACGGCGAGGGCCAGGACCTCATGGGCGCCGGAGACACCCGAGCCGCAGTAGACGCCGACCTCTGAGGCGTCCGACGCGCCAAGGGACTTGAAGCGGTCGGCGAGTTCGGCGGCGGGCAGGAAGCGGCCGTCCGCGGCGACGTTCTCCGTGGTCGGCGCGGAGACCGCACCAGGGATGTGCCCGCCCACGGGATCGATCGGTTCGACGTCTCCCCGGTAGCGCTCACCGGCCCGGGCGTCCATCAGCAGCCCGGTGCGGGCGAGCGCCGCCGCTCCGTCCGCGTCGAGCAGCGGAAGGGCGCCGGGAGCGGGCGCGAAGGTTCCGGGGGTGGGCGCCGGGAGCTCCGCCGACTGCGGTCCGGTCCACGCCGCGAGGCCGCCGTCAAGCACGCGCACCTCCGGATGACCCGTCCAGCGCAACAGCCACCAGGTGCGTGCGGCGGCCCATCCCTGGCCGCCGTCGTACACGACCACCGAACGGTCAGCCGAAACTCCAGCGGCCCGCATGGCCGCTCCGAAATGCTGGAGATCCGGCAGCGGATGCCTGCCGGACGCGCCGGCCGGGCCCGCCAGATCGGCATCCAGATCGACGAAAACCGCACCCGGGATGTGTCCTGCCGCGTACTCCGCCCGGCCGTCGAAGGGAGGGACGCCCGCAGCCTTGGCCGTGCTCAGCTGCCAGCGGACGTCCAGGAGCGTCGGCGGGGTGGGGCCTGCGAGTTCGCTCGCAAGTTCGACTGCGGAGAGGATGGCGTTCATGCCCCCCATCCTTGCGCACGGGGTGGCCGCGTCGCCCAGGTCCCGCTACTCTGCCCGCCGGACAGGTCCGATCACGAGGCGTACGGGATCGGGCACATGCTGTACAGCTGATGGTCACGACACGGCAATGGCGCGGAAGCGGATGAGGAACGGCAAAGCGGGCATCCTCCGGCGGTGGGCCGCGCCACGCGACGCTGCCGGGACGCGCGCGTCCGGCGGTGGTGCGAGCATCGGCACGGGGCGTGCACGCGCGCGACAGCGGTATGCGTGTTCATAGGCGGAAGGTGAACGGCCACCGCAAGGGGCCGAGAAGAGAGTGACGATGACCGAGGCACGGGGGTCGGCCGGCCTGAACGGCACAACGCACGCTCGGCACACGCCCGGCACACCCTGCTGGGTGAGTCTGATGGTGCACGGGATGGCCGCGACCCAGGAGTTCTACCGAGAACTGTTCGGCTGGGAGTTCCAACCGGGCCCCCAGCAGCTCGGCCCGTACGTGCGGGCGCTGCTCGACGGTCAGGAGGTGGCGGGCATCGGACAGATGCCGCCGGACCGGCATCTGCAGGTCGCCTGGACGCCCTACCTCGCCTCGGACGACGTGGACCACACCGCCGAGACGGTACGCGCCTGCGGCGGCACCGTGGGCGTCGGCCCCCTGGACGCCGCTGACGCCGGGCGCCTGGTGATCGCCTCCGACCCCTACGGAGCCGTCTTCGGCATCTGGCAGGCGGCCGCTCACCTCGGCACCGGCATCACCGGCGTGCCCGGCACCCCCGCCTGGAACGAACTGCTGACCCGCGACTCCGCGAGCGTCGCCAAGTTCTACCAGGCGGTCTTCGGATACGAGGAGAAGGCTGTCGTCTCCGCCGACTTCGACTACGTGACCCTCCTTGTCGAGGGCCGCCCGGTCGGCGGCATCCACGGCCTCGGCCGCGGCCTGCCCCGCGACCGCGGCGCCCACTGGATGACGTACTTCGAGGTCGCCGACGTCGACGAGGCCGTCACCCACGTCACCGACCTGGGCGGCCACCTCCTCAGAGCCCCCCACGACACCCCCCACGGCCGCGTGGCCACGGTGGCGGACCCGGAGGGAGCAACGTTCTCGGTGACCCACAGCACGGAGTGAATCCCGGCGTGCCCGGGAGGCGCACCTCCACGGAGACCTGCGCCGGCGTCAGGCCGAGCCGATCGGCAGCACGTCCGGGGACAGGGCGCCGGCGCGGGCCGTGGCTGCGGTGGCGCGGCGGATGTGGTGGCGGCGGCAGAGCACTTCGTAGCCGATGTCCTCGGGCTGGTTGACGTCGCCGACGACCACCTGGGCGCCCTCGACGACCATCTCGCCGCCTATCGTGCGGGCGTTGTGCGTGGCGCGGGCGCCGCACCAGCACAGGGCCTCGACCTGGAGGACCTCGACGCGGTCGGCGAGTTCGACGAGGCGCTGGGAGCCGGGGAAGAGCTTGGAGCGGAAGTCGGTGGTGATACCGAAGGCGAAGACGTCCATGCTCAGGTCGTCCACCACCCGGGCGAGCTGCTCGATCTGCTCGGGCGCCAGGAACTGGGCCTCGTCCGCGATCACATAGTCCGCGCGGCCGCCCTGCGAGAGGTGCTCGACCACGTACGCGTACAGATCCTGGTCGTCCTCGACCTCCACCGCGTCCGTGACCAGGCCGAGCCGCGAGGAGAGCTTGCCCTCGCCCGCGCGGTCGTCCCGCGTGAAGATCATCCCCTGGAGGCCGCGCGCCGAGCGGTTGTGCTCGATCTGGAGGGCCAGCGTCGACTTCCCGCAGTCCATCGTTCCGGAGAAGAACACCAGCTCGGGCATGGGGAGTTGAGGACCTTTCGCAACAGACGTCAGGGAGTGTCGGGAGGGGGTCGGGAACGAGGCGGTCGGAACGAGGTGGGTCAGGAACGCACTTCGAGCAGGGGGACCAGCTGCTCCACCGGTGTCATCGAACCGTGGTTGCCGACCATCACCGACTCCTTCGGCTCCCGCTCGGACGCGATGATCAGAACGTCGTCCCGGGCGGCCGCGACCACGTCGCCGATACGCCCGTACACCCGCTCGTCGACCTGCGGACCGAACCAGCCCGCCGCGATCGCCTCGTCCCGCGACGCCACCCAGAACTGCTCGCCGAGCACCTCGCGCCAGCAGGTCAGGACGTCCGCCTCGGCGCCCGGCACCGCGTAGACATGGCGCGCGCGGCCCTCGCCGCCGAGGAGGGCGACCCCGGCGCGCAGCTCCCAGTCCTCGTCGAAGTCGATGCGGTGCTGCTCACCGAACGGGATGTCGATCATGCCGTGGTCGGCGGTGACATACAGGGCCGTGCGCTGCGGAAGCTGCTCCGCGAGGCGCTGGACCAGCCGGTCCACGTACATCAGCTGGCCGCGCCAGGGGTCGGAGTCGACGCCGAAGCGGTGGCCCTTGCCGTCCACCTCGGCGTAGTACGTGTAGACCAAGGAGCGGTCGCCCGCGGCCAGTTGCTCGGCGGCGAGGTCCATGCGCTCCTCGCCGCTCAGGCGCCCGTGGAACGTGCCGCCGCTGAGCGCGACCTGGGTGAGCGGGGTGTTCTGGAAGGTCGGGGAGGAGACCTGCGCGGTGTGCACGCCGGCCGCGTCGGCCTGCTGGAAGACCGTGGGGTACGGCTGCCAGACGCGCGGCGACGTCCACGGATTCCAGCGGAGCTGGTTCATCAGCTCCGAGGTCGCCGGGTTGCGCACGGTGTAGCCGGGCAGGCCGTGGGCGCCGGGCGGCAGGCCCGTGCCGATGGAGGCGAGCGAGGTCGCGGTGGTCGCCGGGTAGCCCGCGGTGATCGGGCGGCCGGTGCCGCCGCGGGAGGTCCCGAGGAGCGAGGTCATGAACGGAGCCTCTTCGGGATGCGCCCTGAGCTGCTCCCAGCCGAGACCGTCGATCAGGAACACGCAGTTCCGGTCGGCCTCGGTCAGTTCCGGAATGGCGGCGGTCATCCCGGGGACCGCCATCCCCGCGGCGAGCGTGGGCAGCAGATCGGCGAGCGATCCGGCGCCGTACTCGGGTACGGGGGCGGAGTCGACGGCGAGCGGTTCCGGGTGGTCCCAGGCAGGCAGGACCATCAGCGCGCGACGTCCGCGGTCGCCTCGGAGAGGGACTGCGCGAACGCGAGAGCCTGGCGCACCGTCTCCGGGCCGTCCCCGGCCTCACTGACGCGCAGACTCAGGTCGTCCGCCGTGGAACTGCCCGTGTATCCGTGGTCCGCCTCGCAGTTGGGGTCGCCGCAGGCGGCGGGCTCCAGGTCGATGCGGGAGACCGCGCCCCAGCCGATGGTCAGGACGACCTCGCGGGGCAGCGTGCCCGGCGCGTACGACTCGGGGTTGGCGACGACCCTGCTGACCACGACCGACGAGATCCGGCCGATCTTCACCGACTCCGTCGACGTCGTGGCGTACGGCGTCGGTGAGGTGGTGTCCGCGTTCTGCTCATCGGTGTGGCTCACGATGAAACGGTTGCCCGTGAGCACCAGCACGGTCACGTGCCGGCGCACCTCGTTCGCGTCGAACGTCGTCTCCTGGTGGACCAGGTACGACCGGATGGGCTCGCCGCCGACCGCGGCCTCCACCGCCTCGGCCACGAGGGCCGGGTAGTAGCCGCTGCGCTCGATCGCCGCTCGCAGCCCCTGGGTCGTCGTACTGGTCTTGGCCATGACGTCCATCCTACGGGGGCGTACTGACTGCGAGGCACCGCTCGCGCTCTTGGGTGTGGACGGATCGGAAGGATCAGTAGGCCGGGAGCGTCCGCGGGCCGAGGTCGTCGCGGACGGGGGCGCGCGCCAGCCGGACGGTCGCGCCGAGGACGCTCAGGCCGTGCGGGGCGACGACGACTGGCTCCAGGGAGACGGCGACCACCTCGGGATGGTCGTCGACCAGCCGCGACACCCTCAGCATCAGCTCTTCGAGCGCGGCCGTGTCGACCGGCGCCGAGCCCCGCCAGCCGAAGAGGAGGGGCGCCGTCCGGATCGAACGGACGAGCGAGCTCGCGTCCCGGTCGGTGACCGGAACCAAGCGGTGCGCCGTGTCGCCGAGCAGCTCGGAGGCGGCCCCGGCGAGTCCGAAGGAGAGCACCGCTCCGGCCGCCGGGTCGATCACCGCGCGCACGACCGTGTCGACACCGCGCGGCGCCATCGCCTGCACGACCGGGCGCAGCTCCTCGGGCTTGCCGAAGAGGTCGGTCAATTCGGCGTACGCACGCCGCAGTTGCTCCTCGTCCGCCAGATCCAGACGTACGCCGCCCAGGTCGGCGCGGTGGCGCAGGTGCGGGGCGGTGGTCTTGAGGGCCACCGGGTAGCCGAGGGTGTGCGCGGCCGCGACGGCGTCGTCGGGGGTGGGTGCGGGCAGGGCACGGCGTACGTCGATGCCGTACCGCGCGAGCAGCTCGCCGGCGTCCTGCGGGCCGAGCGTCAGCCCCTGGCCGCGGGCGAGCAGCATGTCGATCTGCTCGGCGGTGCCCTTCTCGTCGATGTCCTCGAACTCGGGCACCTTGCCGGGCTCGGCGGCCTCGCGCCGCCACTGGGCGTACTTCACCGCTTCGGCGAGCGCGCGGACGGCACGCTCGGCGGCGGGGTAGGCGGGGATGAGGCGGGCTTCCTGCGGTGCGGCTTCCTCGGTGCGCAGGCGTTGCTCAAGGCGGAACGGGCGGGCACCGCTTGCGACGCCGAGTGCCGTTGCATCGGCCTGGGGTGCGGTGCTGGCAGCGGCGGAGAGTGCCTCCGCGAGTCCGCCGAGTTCCACGTGCACCACGAGCACGGGCTTCGCGGGGGCCGCGGCAGCGGCGGAACGGAGCGCTTCCGCGAGGGCCTCGTCGGCGACGGACGTCTCCCCCAGGGCGGGGATCGCGGTGACGACGACCGCGTCGCACGCGTCGTCGGCCAGCGCCCGCGACACCGCCGTGTGGAAGTCCTCTGCCGAGGCCGCCGTCGTCAGGTCCAGCGGCGGCAGCGGCCGCAGCCCCTGGGCGAGGCACGCGTCGTAGGTGAGCAGGCCCAGTGACTCGGAGTTCCCCAGGATCGCCACGCGGGGCCCGGCGGGGAGCGGCTGGCGGGCCAGCAGCAGACCGGCGTCGACGAGTTCGGTGATGGTGTCCACCCGGATGACCCCGGCCTGCCGCAGCAGTGCCGAGACCGTCGCGTGCGGAAGGCGCGTGGCCCGTACGGCATGTCCCTGAGGGGCTGCTCCCCCGTGCCGTGCCCCCTGGACCACGACCAGCGGTTTCGCCGCCGCCGTCCGCCGGGCGAGGCGGGTGAACTTGCGCGGGTTGCCGATGGATTCGAGGTACATCAGTGCGACGTCGGTGTTCGGGTCGTCGTACCAGTACTGGACGACGTCGTTGCCCGACACGTCCGCCCGGTTCCCCGAGGAGACGAAGGTCGACACACCGGTCACCCCGGTGACGCCGCCGCCGCGCCGGTGCAGCCGGGAGAGCAGTGCGATACCGATCGCGCCGGACTGTGCGAAGAGGCCGATCCGTCCGGGGCGCGGCATCTCGGGCGCGAGGGAGGCGTTGAGCCGCACATCGGGGGAGGTGTTGATGACGCCGAAGGCGTTGGGGCCGATGATGCGCATGCCGTACGTACGGGCCTGGCGCACGAGTTCGCGCTGGCGTGCGAGCCCGGCGGGGCCGCTCTCGGCGTATCCGGCGGAGACGACCACGAGCCCCTGGACGCCGTGCTCACCGCACTCCGCGACGATCTCCGGCACGAACGGGGCGGGAACGGCGACGACGGCGAGGTCGACGGGCTCGGGGATGTCCCTGACGGTGCGGTACGCGGGGACGCCGTCGAGTTCCTTGTCCTGCAGGGCCTTGTTCACGGCGTACAGGCGGCCGGTGAAGCCGGCGTCCTTGAGGTTGCCGAGGACGCTGCGCCCCACCCCACCGGGCGTACGGCCCGCACCGATGACGGCGACCGAGCCGGGCGCGAGCAGCCGCTGCACGGACCGCGCCTCGGCACGCTGCTCCCGCGCGCGCTGCACGGCGAGCGACCGGTCGGTGGGCTCCAGGTCGAACTCCAGGCGGACGACGCCGTCCTCGAAGCTGCGCTTCTGCGTGTACCCGGCGTCCGTGAACACCTTGATCATCTTGTTGTTGGCGGGCAGCACCTCGGCGGCGAAGCGCCGGATCCCACGTTCGCGCGCGACGGCCGCCACGTGTTCGAGCAGGGCCGAGGCGACACCACGGCCCTGGTGCGCGTCCTGCACGAGGAAGGCGACCTCGGCCTCGTCGGCGGGCGAGGAGGCGGGCATGCCATCGGCGTCAATACGGTCGTAGCGTACGGTGGCGATGAACTCGCCGCCCACCGTGGCCGCGAGACCCACCCGGTCCACAAAGTCGTGGTGTGTGAAGCGGTGGACGTCCTTGGCGGACAGTCGTGGGTACGGCGCGAAGAAGCGGTAGTACTTCGACTCGTCGGACACCTGCTCGTAGAAGCTGACCAGGCGCTCGGCGTCGTCGACGGTGATGGGCCTGATGCGTGCGGTGCCGCCGTCGCGCAGCACCACGTCGGCCTCCCAGTGGGCGGGATACTCGTGCCGGTCCGACGAGGTCTGCATGGGCCCCAGAGTACGGCTCGCGTCCGACAACAGCGCGGGGCAGGCTATGGGGCAGCATGAGCGGCCGAAGGACGCAAGCCGGTCGGCGCCGGAATCCAGGGGCCGCTCCGGGCACGCTTCACCGTATGGGACAATGGTCTAGACAACCCTGAGACACCTGAAGGGCAGCATCACATGGCTGAGCGCCGCGTCAACGTCGGCTGGGCCGAGGGCCTCCATGCCCGCCCCGCCTCCATCTTCGTCCGGGCGACCACCGCTTCCGGGGTCCCCGTGACGATCGCCAAGGCCGACGGCAACCCCGTCAACGCGGCCTCCATGCTCGCGGTCCTCGGCCTGGGCGCCCAGGGCGGCGAGGAGATCGTCCTCGCGTCGGACGCCGAGGGCGCGGACGCCGCCCTCGACCGTCTGGCGAAGCTGGTCGCCGAGGGGCTCGAGGAGCTTCCCGAGACCGTCTGAGCGAATCGGACACCGTACGACGCGGCCGCGTCACCCCTTCCGGGTGGCGCGGCTTCGTCGTTTTTCAGGCACGGCGATACGCCCGCACGACGGAATATCCGGCACCATCCCGCGCGCACATCCCGCAGTGCGGAAATAGCGCGCACGGAATTCCGGGCGCGCTGGAATAAGGGCAGCGGAAATAGCTCACTGCCGAATATCCCTCTTTGTATACGGCGCTCCTGTTAATGACGCAGACCGGTCATGTTTACGGGAGGTTGCGAAGTCCTCACACGGTCCGGGCGATCTCCCGCACCGGGAAAGCGGAGCCGGTGCACGGCCGTGGCGCGTTCCGTGTGCAGCGCCGTGATCGTCCGGGCGCGCTCGCTGTCGCCGCGCGCCACGGCGTCCACGATGGCGCCGTGCTCGGCCCAGGAGTCCGCGGGGGAGGCCTGCGCCTCGACCGCGTACATCCAGGCGATCTTGTGCCGAAGCTGGGCCAGCGTGGAGGTCAGCGCGGGGCTTCCGGAGGCCTGCGCGAGCGTCTCGTGGAACCAGCCCCCCAGGGAGCGCAGATCCTCGCTGTGCCCCCTCCTTGCCCGCTCCTGGCCCAGCCTGACCAGGCCTCGCAGCACCTTGAGGTGGGCCTCGGTGCGCCGCTGCGCGGCCCGGGCGGCACCGAGCGGCTCAAGGAGCATGCGCATCTCCAGCAGGTCGGAGGCCTCCTGCTCGGTGGGCTCCGCGACGCACGCGCCCGCATGCCGACGGGTGACGACGAACCCCTCGGCCTCCAGGGTGCGCAGGGCCTCGCGGACGGGAACACGCGAGACTCCGTAGCGACGCGCAAGGAGTTCCTCGGTGAGCCGGCCGCCTCGCTCGTAGACACCCGCGACGATGTCGTCACGGATCGCCGTGCATACCGAGTGCGCCGGAATACGCATGACCGGACCTCCGCTTTAATCCCCGCGAAACGCCATCCATTGACGCTTGTTCAGTGACTCTATTGCAGACGGCGGGAATTTCCGACGGGAGCCCGGAATCCATGGATATTTTTTGGACAGACGGCCGTTCGAAGCGACGAAGCCCCGGCTCGGTGAGCCGGGGCTTCGGAAGCGGTGCGAAGTGCGGAGAAGCGGTGAAGCGGGTCGTCAGACGTTCACGCCGTGCGAGCGGAGGTAGGCGACGGGGTCGATGTCCGAGCCGTACTCCGGGGTCGTGCGGGCCTCGAAGTGGAGGTGCGGTCCGGTGGTGTTGCCGGTGGAACCCGAGAGGCCTATCTGTGCGCCCGGGGTGACCGTCTGGCCCACGGAGACACCGATGGACGACAGGTGGCCGTACTGGGTGTACGTGCCGTCGTTCATCTTGATGACCACGTTGTTGCCGTAGGCGCCGCCCCAGCCGGCCTCGACGACGGTGCCGGAGCCGACGGCGTGGACGGACGTGCCGGACGCGGCGTGGAAGTCGACGCCCGTGTGGCTGCCGGAGGACCACAGGCTGCCACCGGTCTTGTAGCCGGTCGAGACGTACGAGCCGCTGATCGGCAGGACGAAGGTGTTCAGGCGCTTGCGCTCGGCGGCCCGGGCGGCGCGGGCCTTGGCCACGCGCTCCTCCTCGGCCTTCTCGGCGGCACGCTTCTTCGCGGCCTCCTGGGCCTTCTTCAGCGCGGCCGCCTCGTCGGCGGCGTGCTGCTGGGCCGCGGCCTGTGCGTCGATCTGGTCGGCGAGCGAGTCGCCGATGGTGATGGCCTTTGTCAGTCCCGTGTCCTCGACGGAGGTCTCCGCGGCGAAGGCAGGGGCGGCCAGGGTGCCGATGACACCGGTGGTGGTGAGTGCGGCGACGCCCACGGCATGCGTGGTCGTGCGCTTCACACGGCTCGGGCGACGGTGCTTCCCGGTGGCGCGGGTGAACGCCATGAAGTGGCTGGTCCTTTCCTTCCTTCTCGCCTACCGGGTTAGCTGACGGGTTCGGAGCAGGAAGGTCTCCTACGGACCCCCTTCGGGAAGGGCGTCCGATTCACCCCAGGGACTACGTATGGGTCCCCGGCTCCCCTGGCTCGCGCCGTACGGGGACTCGGCGATGACTGTCCGGTGCCGCGGACGCGGCGCACTGCCTGACGAACAGCCGGACCGACGCTAAAGGGGGCGTCTTTCAATCGACAAACGGATCACGCCTTTTGTAGCGCATGCCACAGGGCAGACAGGCAACCTCCCCATCAACTCCCCATCAATACTGACAATGGGGGCTCGGGCGACGCTTTCGCCGCCCGAGCCCCCAAAGGGTCACGCCGTTATGCCCTGTTCCCTCCCGCTTCCGACACTGCGGGATGCGGCCCCTACTCCGCGGGTACGACGCTCACTTCGCCGATGCCGAGGGCCTTGACGGGCTCCTTGATCTGCGCGGCGTCCCCGACCAGGACGGTCACCAGGCGGTCCACCGGGAAGGCGTTCACGGCGGCCGCGGTGGCCTCCACGGTGCCCGTCGCGGCGAGCTGCTGGTACAGCGTGGCCTGGAAGTCGTCCGGCAGGAACTGCTCGACCTGGTCGGCGAGCGTGCCCGCGACCGCCGCCGCGGTCTCGAACTTGAGGGGCGCGACGCCCACCAGGTTCTGCACGGCGACGTCCCGCTCGGCATCCGTCAGGCCTTCGGCCGCGAGGGTGCGCAGCACCTTCCAGAGGTCGTCGAGCGCGGGACCGGTGTTGGGCGTGTCGACGGAGCCGCTGATGGCCAGCATCGCGGCGCCCGTGCCGTCGGCTGCGGAGCGCAGCACCTGACCGAACGCCCGTACACCGTAGGTGTATCCCTTTTCCTCCCGCAGGACGCGGTCCAGTCGGGAGGTGAGGGTGCCACCGAGGCAGTACGTGCCGAGTACCTGGGCGGGCCAGACGCGATCGTGCCTGTCGGCGCCGATGCGTCCGATCAGCAGCTGCGTCTGGACGGCACCCGGGCGGTCCACGATGATCACGCGGCCCGTGTCGTCGGCGGTCACCGGCGGTACGGGACGCGGCTCGGCGGACGAGCCGGTCCAGGAGCCGAGGGTTTCCGCGAGCAGCGCGTCGAGGTCCGTGCCCGTGAGGTCGCCGACGACCACGGCGGTGGCCGTGGCGGGGCGCACGTGCTTCTCGTAGAAGGCGCGTACGGCCGCCGAGTCGATGCTCTGGACGGTCTCCTCGGTGCCCTGGCGCGGGCGTGACATGCGTGCGGTCGCCGGGAACAGCTCCTTGGAGAGTTCCCTGGCGGCGCGGCGGGCCGGGTTGGCGGTCTCGTGCGGGATCTCGTCGAGCCGGTTGCGCACCAGCCGCTCGATCTCGCTGTCGGCGAACGCCGGTGCCCTGAGTGCGTCGGCGACCAGCCCGAGGGCCTTCGGGAGGCGCGAGACGGGGACTTCGAGCGACAGGCGTACGCCGGGGTGGTCCGCGTGCGCGTCGAGCGTGGCGCCGCAGCGCTCCAGCTCGGCGGCGAACTCCTCGGCGGAGTACTTGTCGGTTCCCTCGGAGAAGGCGCGCGCCATGATCGTGGCGACGCCGTCGAGGCCCGCCGGCTCGGCGTCCAGCGGCGCGTCGAGGATCACCTCGACGGCGACGACCTGCTGACCGGGGCGGTGGCAGCGCAGCACGGTCAGACCGTTGCCGAGCGTGCCGCGCTCGGGGGCGGGGAAGGCCCAGGGCTTGGGCTCGCCGGCCTGCGGCTGGGGGTGGAAGTCCATCGTGGCGAGCTCGGTCACTTCGCCGCCTCCTCGTCGGTGTCTTCAGCGGCGTCGGTGTCCTCGGCGACGAGCGGCTCGTAGACGAGCACCGCGCGGTTGTCCGGGCGCAGGCGCGCCTTGGCGGCCTCCTGGACCTCCTCGGCGGTGACGTCGAGAACGCGCTGTACGGCGGTCAGGGCGAGCTGCGGGTCGCCGAACAGGACGGCGTACCGGCACAGTTCGTCGGCGCGGCCCGCGACCGTACCGAGCCGGTCCAGCCACTCGCGCTCCAACTGGGCCTGGGCGCGCTCCATTTCCTCGGCCGTGGGGCCCTCCTCGGCGAACCGGGCGAGCTCCTCGTCGACGGCGGCCTCGATGACCGGGACCTCCACGTCGCCGGACGTCTTCACGTCGAGCCATCCCAGGGAGGGCGCTCCGGCCAGGCGCAGCAGCCCGAAACCGGCGGCGACGGCGGTGCGGTCACGGCGTACGAGCCGGTTGTACAGGCGGGAGGACTCGCCGCCGCCGAGCACGGTCAGCGCCAGGTCGGCCGCGTCGCACGCGCGCGTGCCGTCCTCCGGGAGCCGGTAGGCGGCCATCAGGGCGCGCGCCGGGACCTCTTCCACGACGACCTCGCGCAGCTGCTCGCCGATGGTGTCCGGCAGGGCTCCGGTGCGCGGGGCGGGCTTGCCGTCGTGCCCGGGGATCGAGCCGAAGTACCTCTCGACCCAGGCGAGCGTCTGCTCGGGGTCGATGTCGCCGACGACCGACAGCACGGCGTTGTTGGGCGCGTAGTAGGTGCGGAAGAAGGCGCGGGCGTCCTCCAGGGTGGCCGCGTCCAGGTCCGCCATCGACCCGATCGGGGTGTGGTGGTAGGGGTGGCCCTCCGGGTAGGCGAGCCCGGTCAGCTTCTCGAACGCCGTCCCGTAGGGGACGTTGTCGTAGCGCTGACGGCGCTCGTTCTTGACGACGTCCCGCTGGTTCTCCATGGACTCGTCGTCGAGCGCGGCGAGCAGCGAACCCATGCGGTCGGCCTCCAGCCAGAGCGCGAGCTCCAGCTGGTGGGTGGGCATGGTCTCGAAGTAGTTCGTGCGCTCGAAGCTCGTCGTGCCGTTCAGCGAACCGCCCGCGCCCTGGACGAGTTCGAAGTGACCGTTGCCGTGCACCTGCTTCGAGCCCTGGAACATCAGGTGCTCGAAGAGGTGGGCCAGGCCGGTCAGGCCCTTGACCTCGTGACGGGAGCCGACGTCGTACCAGAGGCACACCGCAGCGACCGGGGTCAGGTGGTCCTCGGAGAGCACCACGCGCAGGCCATTGGCCAGACGGTGCTCGGTCGCTGTCAGGCCGCCGGAGCCTGCCTCAGCTGTGGCCGTGTGACCCATGGGCATGTACGTCCCTTCGATCGCGGAAAACTGCAGAATCCCTGCCGGTCCTGCCACTGTATGCAAGCGTGCGGACCCCTGGCGAAGTTCCCGCCCCGCGTACGCCCACAGCGAGACTCGCGTCCGGACGGAGCGGGTTCCCGTTCGCTCACGGCTTGGCTCGGAGCGAGCCGAAACGTGCTCCGCGGGGCCCGAACGGACGGGTCGCGGTCGGCGTTGTCAGTGGCGCGGTCCACAATGGTCCGCGTCAGATCCCGTTCATGCCCCGGCAGAGACTGTGAAGGAGCCGCAGCAGCGATGGCCCGCCGCAGCACGAAGACCCCGCCGCCCGACGACTCGTACGAGGAGAAGATCCTCGACATCGACGTCGTGGACGAGATGCAGGGCTCCTTCCTCGAATACGCGTACTCGGTCATCTACTCGCGAGCCCTGCCGGACGCCCGCGACGGGCTCAAGCCCGTCCACCGCCGCATCGTCTACCAGATGAACGAGATGGGCCTGCGCCCCGACCGCGGCTATGTGAAGTGCGCCCGCGTCGTCGGCGAGGTCATGGGTAAGCTCCACCCGCACGGCGACGCGTCGATCTACGACGCGCTGGTGCGCCTGGCCCAGCCCTTCTCGATGCGCCTGCCACTGGTCGACGGCCACGGCAACTTCGGCTCGCTCGGCAACGACGACCCGCCGGCCGCCATGCGGTACACCGAGGCCCGGATGGCCGACGCGACGTCCCTGATGACCGAGTCCATCGACGAGGACACGGTCGACTTCTCGCCCAACTACGACGGCCAGGAACAGGAGCCGGTGGCCCTGCCGGCCGCGTTCCCGAACCTCCTGGTGAACGGCTCGTCGGGCATCGCCGTCGGCATGGCCACGAACATGCCGCCGCACAACCTCGGCGAGGTCATCGCCGCCGCCCGGCACCTGATCCGCTACCCGAACGCGGACCTGGAAACGCTGATGCGGCACGTCCCGGGCCCCGACCTGCCCACGGGCGGCCGGATCGTCGGCCTCTCCGGAATCCGCGACGCGTACGAGACGGGCCGCGGCACCTTCAAGATCCGCGCCACCGTGTCGGTGGACAACGTGACGGCGCGCCGCAAGGGCCTGATCGTCACCGAACTGCCCTTCTCCGTCGGCCCGGAGAAGGTGATCGCCAAGATCAAGGACCTGGTCGGGGCGAAGAAGCTGCAGGGCATCGCCGACGTCAAGGACCTCACGGACCGCGAGCACGGCCTGCGCCTGGTCATCGAGATCAAGAACGGCTTCGTGCCGGAAGCAGTCCTGGAACAGCTCTACAAGCTGACGCCGATGGAGGAGTCCTTCGGCATCAACAACGTGGCGCTGGTCGACGGCCAGCCGCTCACGCTGGGCCTCAGGGAGCTCCTGGAGGTCTATCTCGACCACCGCTTCGAGGTCGTACGGCGGCGGTCGGAGTTCCGGCGCGGCAAGAAGCGCGACCGGCTGCACCTGGTCGAGGGCCTCCTGGTCGCCCTGCTGGACATCGACGAGGTGATCCGCCTCATCCGCTCCAGCGACAACTCGGCGCAGGCGAAGGAACGTCTGATCGAGCACTTCTCGCTGAGCGAGATCCAGACGCAGTACATCCTGGACACGCCGCTGCGCCGCCTGACCAGGTTCGACCGCATCGAGCTGGAGTCCGAGCGCGACCGGCTCAACGGCGAGATCGACGAGCTGACCGGCATCCTCGATTCCGACTCCGAGCTGCGCAAGCTGGTCTCCAACGAACTGGCCGCGGTCGCCAAGAAGTTCGGCACGGACCGGCGCACGGTGCTCCTGGAGTCCGCGGGCACACCCGTGACGTCCGTTCCGCTTCAGGTGGCGGACGACCCGTGCCGGGTGCTCCTGTCGTCGACGGCGCTGCTGGCGCGTACGGCCAACGGCGACCCCTTCGGGGAGGACGAGGACGCCAAGCGCACCAAGCACGACCTGATCGTCTCCGCGGTGCCTGCGACGGCCCGCGGCGAGATCGGCGCCGTCACCTCCACGGGCCGCCTGCTGCGCCTCAACGTCATCGACCTGCCGCAGCTGCCGGAGACGGCCTCGGCGCCCAACCTCTCCGGGGGCGCGCCGATTTCGGAGTTCCTGTCCTCCTTGGAGGCGGACGAGACGGTGGTCTGTCTGACGACGCTCGACGAGTCCTCGCCGGGTCTGGCGCTGGGCACCGAGCAGGGCGTCGTCAAGCGCGTGGTCCCCGACTACCCCTCGAACAGGGAGGAGTTGGAGGTCATCACCCTCAAGGACGGCGACCGGATCGTCGGCGCGGTCGAGCTGCGCACCGGCGAGGAGGATCTCGTCTTCATCACCGATGACGCCCAGCTGCTGCGCTACCAGGCCTCTCAGGTGCGCCCGCAGGGCCGCCCGGCCGGTGGCATGGCGGGCATCAAGCTCACCGACGGCGCCAAGGTGATCTCCTTCACGGCGGTCGACCCCGCGGTGGAGGCGGTGGTGTTCACGGTGGCGGGCTCGCGCGGCACGCTGGACGACTCGGTCCAGACGACGGCCAAGCTCACCCCGTTCGACCAGTACCCCCGCAAGGGCCGTGCCACCGGCGGTGTGCGCTGCCAGCGGTTCCTGAAGGGCGAGGACTGTCTGTCGCTGGGCTGGGCCGGTCCCGTGCCGGCGCGGGCCGCGCAGCGCAACGGCACACCGGCCGAGCTGCCCGAGATGGACCCGCGTCGCGACGGCTCGGGCGTGTCCCTGGCGAAGACGGTGGCGGTGGTGGCCGGGCCGCTGTAGCCCCGGCCGCCCGTCAGGCTTCCGGCTCGGGCTCCGCCGCGTGCTCCTGCACATAGCGCAGGACGCCCCACATGCTGTGCTCGTCGGCGTGTGGGGCGTCGTCCTTGCACGCCTCCAGCTCCTTGCCGAGAGCGGTGGTGTCGATGCCGGACCCGATGAGGACGAGCTGCGTGAGCCGCTCCTCGTCGGCGCCCCAGGGCTCCGGGTAGAAGCGCAGGAACCGTCCGACGGCATGCACGGCGTACCGGTTGCCGCGGTCGTGGGCGCCGAAGTCGACGTACCCCTTGATCCGGTAGAGCCCCTCCGGCCTGCTGTCGAGGAAGTCCATCAACCGCCGCGGGGCGAGGGAGGCTTCGGAGGTGAAGGAGAGGGATTCGTAGGCGGAGTGCAGGTGGCCGTGGTGGGTGTGGTGGCCCTGGTCATCGCTCGCCTCGTGCCGGTGCAGGTCGTCGAAGGACAACTGCCCGACGCGCTCCTCGCTCGGCCTGCAGTCGAACAGGAGCTCGGGGTCGATGCGGCCGTAGGCGGCGGGCACGACAGCGGCACGGTCGACGAGATCGCGGACCACGCGAAGCACGCGCTCACCGTCGGCCGCCCGGTCGGCCTTGTTGACGACGACGAGGTCGGCCAGGCCCAGGTGCCGGTCGATCTCCGGATGCTTCTCGCGCGTGGCGTCGAACTCGGCCGCGTCGACGACCTCGACGAGACCTCCGTACACGATCCGCGGGTTCTCACTGGCCAGCACCATGCGCACCAGCTCCTGCGGCTCCGCCAGCCCGCTGGCCTCGATGACGATGACGTCCATGCCGGCGGAGGGGTGGGCCAGCCGCTCCAGATAGACGTCGAGCTCACTCGCGTCGACGGCGCAGCACAGGCATCCGTTGCCGAGCGAGACGGTGGAGTCCCCCAGCGCGCCCGCCACCGCCATGGCGTCGATCTCGATGGCCCCGAAGTCGTTGACGACGGCCCCGATCCTGCTGCCTCCGCTGCGGTGCAGCAGATGGTTGAGCAGGGTGGTCTTGCCGGAGCCCAGGAATCCGGCAAGGACGACGACCGGGATCTGCTGCGGACCGGACCGACCGGGCGCACCGGGCTGACTACTCAACGAGCGACCTCTTTCCCACCGACGCGTACACCGGCTCGTGACCGGTTCGTGCACGAGGGCGGCGCAGGGACCGGCGCTCGTACGAGGAATGAATGCCGACCCAGGATACGAGCGGAAACGAACGCAGCTAAGTGAACGATTGTTAGCGGCGCTCGCGGGGCACACGTACGGCATGGCGCCGGGAAACGCGACCCGCACTTCCCTCCGTGCGCCTCCTCTCCGCCTCCCTGCCGATCAGAGCCGCTCGGCAAGACTGGGAGGCGGCAAGCGCGCCGCCCACCGCTCGCCGGTCCGCTCCCTGTCGCCCCGCACCCGACGACCGGCGGACGGTCGCCTGATTCGGGGGTTGACATGGTCACACGGAACTTTGGAGTACGGGGGTGGGGTTCCGCGGCCACCGCGGGCCTCGCCTTCGCCGCGGGGGCGCTTGCGGCGCTGGCCGCCCAGCAACTCCGCTACGAGGAACGACGTCTGCGCGCCGAGCGGAGCGACAGCCGACAGGCGATGCTCACGGAGCAGCAACGCATGCAGTTCTACCTTCTGAGCAAGGCCATGGACGACCCCGACCTGGCCTCCGTCTACAGCACCGTTCAGGTGGAGTCCCCCACCCAGCGGCGGCAGTACCTGTTCGCGCACGCGATGTACACCAACGCGCTGCTCGCCTACCGCGTCGGGGTCGTCAACTGGGAGGAGCTGCACGGGCATCTCCGCGTCATCTGCCGCAACGACCTCTTTCGCGACTACTGGCACGCCCATCATGAGCATCGCGCCAGCCTGGAGGACGCCTCCCAAGAAGCTCGCGTCGGCCGAATGGTGGACGGACTCATCCACGACCTGGACGAGGCCGACACCGACGAATGGTGGGTGGTCGGTGAACCACCCTCCGAGGAGGAGTAGTTGAGCCGACCGGGCCGTAGTTCCGGGCGGCCGACGACGGCGAGCCGTCCCAACCGTCGGCCTTTGCCCATTGCAACACCATGCGTAACAGCGAGCCTGTCACGATCGGTAACAGACTGCCGATAACCTGTCCCCTGCCCTCTCGGGCTCCACCTTTCTGACCCCGCCCTCGGTCTTTCGGACACGAGGACGCCGGGGTCTTCCACGTCTAGACACGAGGACAGGGAACTTGAAGATCGTGCGTCGCATCGGTGCGTCCCCACGTGAAAGAGGCAGTCTGTCCGGCGACACCTGCCCGGACATCTTCGAGCTCAGCGACGGCAACTTCGCCGTGATCGGCAGCGACGCAACAGCTGCGCTCGACAGCGAGCTTCCTGCCGATGCGGCGCGCGCAGACTATGAACGCATCGTCATCATCAGCCGCGAGACTCTCATCCGGGCCAAGGCCGATATCCCTGACGTCTGAGTGACACGTCGACCTCTGATCCGCCAGAACCGTAGACAAGCCGAGGGGCGATAGACCTCAGCGCCACGCGGCACAACCTCCGGACCTCCACCCACCACAGGAGCCGGAGCCGACTCGACAGGTCGACCAGGCCGACACCGAGTGCACTTCCGGGTCCGACACCAGACCGGTGCCGGACCTCACGCATGTCAGGCCACCCGCGGCACCGCCACCGGCGGAACCGGTCCCACATACCGTGCCGCCGGGCGGATGATCTTCGAGTCCTCCGCCTGTTCCAGGATGTTGGCGCTCCAGCCGACGACGCGGGCGGCGGCGAAGGTGGGGGTGAACATCTCGCGCGGGAGGCCGCACAGCTCCATGACCACACCGGCGTAGAACTCCACGTTCGTGTGAAGCTCACGGCCGGGCTTGAGCTCGGCCAGGATGGCCTCGACCCGGCGTTCGACCTCGACGGCGAAGTCCACCAGGGGCCCGCCGAACTGCTGGGCGATACCGCGGAGCATGTGGGAGCGAGGGTCCTCGGTGCGGTAGACGGGGTGCCCGAAGCCCATGATGCGGTCACCGGCGAGGACGCGTTCGCGGATCCACGGGTCGATGCGGTCGGGGGTGCCGATCGCATCGAGCGTGTCCAGGGCCCGGCTCGGCGCGCCGCCGTGGAGCGGGCCCGAGAGGGCTCCTACCGCTCCCACGAGACAGGCCGCCACATCCGCCCCCGTGGACGCGATCACCCGCGCCGTGAAGGTTGACGCATTGAATCCGTGGTCAATGGTTGAGATGAGGTACTGCTCGACGGCCCTCGCCCGATCAACGTCCGGCTCCGAACCCGTCAGCATGTAGAGGTAGTTCGCCGCGTACGAGAGGTCGTCACGCGGCTCGACCGGATCAAGACCCCGCCCGAGTCGGTACAGCGCGGTGAGCAGTGTAGGTACGGCCGCGGCCGCGGCGAGGGTGTCCGCGCGCCGCCGCTCGGCGTCGAGGTCGTACACCGGCCGGAACCCCAGGCACCCGCCGAGCAGTGACAACGCCGTGCGCAGACCGGCCAGTGGACCCGATTTCCCACTCGCCTCCGCGATCGCGGGCAGCGCCGCGGCCACCTCGTCGGGCAGCCGGCGCAGCGCCACGGTTTCCGCGACGAAGGCCGCATGCCCTGCCGCGTCCGGCAGTTCGCCGTGGATCATCAGGTGCCAGACATCCTCGAACCCGCGGGTCTGCGCGAGTTCCACGGCCGAGTACTGGCGGTAGTGATAGAAGCCCTCCAGCCCCCTGACGTCACCCAGTCGGGTGTCGGTGACGACGACGCCCGCGAGTCCTCGCGGCACGTCGACCGGAGTGAAAGGCGCTGCGGCTGCCCGGTTGATCGGCATGTTTCCTCCCTGGACTTGATTCGACTGTCCATGCTTGACTGAGGTTCTGTCAATATTGATTGAATCAATATATTGCTGGACCGACCGGACCGGCTGTGCAAACGGAATACGGTGACACCCATGAGGGATCAAGATCCGGCAGCAGCCCCGGGGCCCGAGGGCCGACGCCTGAGCACCAAGGAGACCGCCGACCTCCTCGGCGTGAAGCCCGAAACGGTGTACGCGTACGTGAGCCGCGGCCAGCTCGGCAGCCGACGCATGCCGGGCGGCCGCGGAAGCACCTTCGACGCCAAGGAGGTCGAGGCACTCTCCCGCCGCAACCGGAGAGAGAGCAGCGGCACTTCGACCGGCGGCGGTGACCTTTCGGTCCGCACGCGCATCACCCTGATCGACAAGGACCGGTACTACTTCCGTGGCGTCGACGCGGCCGAGCTGGCGGCCCGTCACTCCTACGAAGAGGTCGCCGAGTGGCTGTGGACCGGCCGGCTGCGCCCCGGCGTCGCCTTCACCGCCCCGGAGGCCTCCGTCGCCGTCGCCCGCCGCGCGGTCGACTCGCTGCCCGAGCACAGCGGCCCGACGGACCGGCTGCGCGTCGCGGCCATCGCCGCCGCGGCCGCCGACCCGCTGCGCTTCGACCTCTCCGAGGACGCGGTCCTCGGCACCGCGCGCACGCTCATCCCCACCCTCGTCGCCGCCCTCCCCCCGCTGCGGCACGTAACGCACGACGAGGGTGCGCTGGCCAACCGCCTGTGGACGCGGCTCAGCGGCCGGCCGGCCGACGAGGCGTCCCTGCGCGTACTGGACACGGCTCTCGCGCTGCTCGTCGACCACGACCTGGCCGCCTCGACCCTCGCGGTCCGGGTCGCGGCCTCGGCCCGGGCGCACCCCTACGCCGCCGTGTCGGCGGGCCTCGGCGTGCTCGAAGGCCCCTTGCACGGAGCGGCCAGCGGCCTCGCGCACCGGATGCTCCTCGACGTCCTGGACCAGGGCACGGCGGCCCCCGTCGTCGCGGACGAGCTGCGCGCCGGGCGCCGTATCCCCGGACTCGGCCACCGCCTCTACCCGGGCGAGGACCCCCGCGCGCGTGCCCTGTTCACCCTCCTGGAGGACATCCCGCACGCGGCGCCCGCCCTGGCCGCGGCCCGCGACATCGTGGCCACCACCGCCCGCCACACACCCCTGCATGCCAACGTCGACCTGGCCCTGGCCGTCCTCACGGCCTCCTCGGGCATGTCGGCCGCAGCGGGAGAGACGGTCTTCGCCATCGCCCGAACGGCGGGCTGGATCGCCCATACGCTGGAGGAATACGGGGAGCGCCCGCTGCGCATGCGCCCGAGTGGGCACTACGTGGGGGCGCGACCACCACAGCCAATGCCCCGGTAAGCAATCCACGCCCCGGTCGCGCATCGAGTGCGCCCCTGTGCGCCCCCCTCTGCGCGGCTGGAAGTCACCCCGACCCGAGTCAGGTTAGGCTCACCTGTGTGAGTACGTGCTCGACCGCGTCCCGGCATCTCGACGAGCCTCTTGCGGGGACGGCGGCCATCGCGAGGACATGGCTGCTGCTGGAGCAGCCCGGGCCCTGGGGTGCCAAGGCGCTCACTTCGAGCCACCTGGACCCCTCGGTCGGCCGCGCCCTCGAAGCGGCCGCCGAGGGCACCGGCGTACGGGTCGCGCTCATCCGCCGCCCCGGCCGGCATGCCGACTGCGGGACGCTCGAGGAGCGCCGGGTGTACGTGGCCCACACAAATCCCGGAAACGTGTGGCTGCACAGCGCCATGACCTGCGACCCGGAGCAACTGCGCGCTCTCGACTTCGCCGCGCTCGGCCAGGGCGATCCGCGCACCTTCGACACGGCGCTCGGGGGCGGGGCCCACACCGGCGACCCGCTCGCCCTCGTGTGCACCAACGGAAAACGCGACCGCTGCTGCGCGCTGCTCGGCCGGCCTCTCGCCGCCGAACTGGCCGCCTCCGGTGTGGAGGGCGTCTGGGAAGTCACCCATCTGGGCGGCCACCGCTTCTCGCCGACCGTGCTCGTCCTGCCGTACGGATACGCGTACGGCAGGGCGGAGGCCCACGCCGTCAAGGAGATCCTGCAGGGCGTCCGGGAGGGGCGTGTCGTGACCGAGGGCTGCCGCGGCGGGTCCGCCTGGGAGCGCCCCGGGCAGGCGGCCGAGCTGGCCGTGCGCAGGGCCTCGGGCGAGCACTCCGCGGATGTCCTGACCGTCGTCCGCACGGACGGCGCCGCGCCGCGCTGGGAGGTGACCGTCGCTCATGCCGACGGCCGCCTGTGGCGTGTGACCGTCGCGCAGGGCGCCTCACTGCCGCAGCGACCGGAGAGCTGCGGTTCCGTACTGGGTTCGCCCGCCCGCATGGACGTGGAGGCCCTGCGGGAGCTGCCTCGGGCGGAGATCCCTCTGCGCCGCTGAGCAGCGCCCCTGCATCCGGCGCCCGGGAGATCCACACCACACTTTCTTCGGCGTGGCCCGTCCGCACCCGTACCGTCATGGGTATGAGCCCCACTCCCCCCGCACGACGACTGCGCCTGGGTCTGCCGCGGCGGGTGTTCTCGCAGGTGCTGCTGATGCAGGTGGCGATCGCCGCCGGGGTCGCCGTACTCGCGACCGGGCTGTTCCTCGCGCCGCTGAGCAACCAGCTGGACGACCAGGCCATGCGCCGTGCGCTCGCGATCGCACAGACCACCTCGGCCCAGCCGCAGATCGCCGAGGATCTGCTGACGACGCTGCCGTCCGCGAACGGCCCCGTGCAGGCCGAGGCGGAGGACATCCGCAAGGCCACCGACGCCGAGTACATCGTGGTGATGAACATGCACGGCGTGCGCTGGTCGCACACCGACCCCACGGAGATCGGCGGGATCGTCTCGACCAGCCCCGAGCGCGCCCTCGCCGGCAAGGAGGTCATGGAGATCGACACCGGCACCCTGGGGCGCTCTGCCCGCGGGAAGGTGCCGCTGCGGGACGCCCATGGCGACATCATCGGCGCGGTCTCGGTCGGCATCGAGTACAACAGCGTGCGGGCCCGGCTGCTGCACGCGATCCCCGGCCTGCTCGCGTACGCCGGCGCCGCCCTCGCGATCGGAGCGCTGGCCGCCTATGTCATCTCCCGGCGGGTGCAGCGGCAGACCCGTGACCTCGCCTTCTCGGACATCTCGGCCCTTCTCGCGGAGCGCGAGGCGATGCTGCACGGCATCCGGGAGGGCGTCGTCGCCCTGGACCGCGCGGGCCGCGTGCGGCTGCTCAACGACGAGGCGCAGCGGTTGCTCGGCCTCGGCGCCGAGGCCATCGGACAGCCGCTCGACGACGCCCTCGGAGCGGGTCGTACGACCGATGTGCTGGCCGGCCGCGTCACCGGCACCGATCTGCTCACGGTGCGCGGGCAGCGCGTCCTGGTCGCCAACCGGATGCCCACCGACGACGGCGGGGCGGTGGCCACCCTGCGCGACCGCACCGAGCTGGAGCAGCTCGGCCGCGAGCTGGACTCCACCCGCGGTCTGATCGACGCGCTGCGCGCCCAGGACCACGAGCACGCCAACCGGATGCACACGCTCCTGGGGTTCCTCGAACTGGAGATGTACGACGACGCCGTGGACTTCGTCGGTGAAGTGGTGGGCGACCACAGGGCCACGGCGGAGCAGGTCACCGAGAAGATCCACGATCCCCTGCTCGCCGCCCTGCTGGTCGGGAAGGCCACCGTCGCGGCCGAGCGCGGCGTGGCGCTGTGGATCTCGGACACGACGCGGATGCCCGACCGGCTGATCGACCCGAGAGGCCTTGTCACCGTCGTCGGCAACCTGGTCGACAACGCGCTCGACGCCGTCGCAGGCACCCCCCACGCGCGCGTGGAGGTCGAGTTGCGCGCCGAGGGGCGTACCGCCGTGCTGCGGGTGCGGGACACCGGGCCCGGGGTTCCCGCGGAACAGCGGGAGTTGATCTTCACGGACGGCTGGTCCACCAAGAAGCCGCCGGCACACGGCAAGCGCGGTCTCGGACTTCCCCTGGTGCGCCGGCTCGCCGAGCGGCAGGGCGGCAGCGCGCGGGTGGCCGAAGCGGTCGGCGGGGGCGCGGAGTTCACCGTCGTACTGCCGGAGGCGCTCACGGAGCCCGGCCTCGCGCCGGAGACGGGTGTGCCGGAGTCGAGGGTGCCGGAGGCGGGCACTGCCATGGAGAGCGCGGGTACGGCCGTCAACGAGGAGTCGCGATGATCGAGGTCCTGGTCGTGGACGACGACACCCGGGTCGCACGGGTCAACGCCGCCTACGTCGAGAAGGTGCCGGGCTTCCATGTCGCGGGCGAGGCACACACCGCGGCCGAGGCGTTGCGTCTGCTGGAGTCGCTGCCCCACGTGGATCTCGTCCTCATGGACCACTACCTGCCGGACGAAACGGGCCTCGCCGTCGTCCAGGAGATGCGCAGGCGCGGCCACCAGACCGACGTGATCATGGTGACCGCGGCCCGGGACATCTCGACCGTCCAGGCGGCGATGCGGCACGGCGCGCTGCAGTACCTGGTCAAGCCGTTCGCCTTCGCCGGCCTGCGCGCCAAGCTGGCGGCGTACGCGGATCTGCGCCGCACCCTCGACGGCGGCGGCGAGGCCGAACAGGCCGAGGTGGACCGCATCTTCGGCGCCCTGTCCGCGGGTGCGGAGCCGGACCTGCCCAAGGGGCACTCCCCCAGCACCGTGGAGCTCGTGCGCCGCGCCCTGGTGGACGCCCAGGGGGCGCTGTCCGCCCAGGAGGTCGCCGAGCAGACAGGACTGAGCCGGCAGACCGCCCAGCGCTATCTGAAGCTCCTGGAGCGCACGGGGCGAGCCAGGCTCACGCTCAAATACGGCGACGCGGGCCGCCCGGAGCACCGCTACGTCTGGGCGACCCGCGCCTGAGGGCGCGGCCGGAAGGGGAAGACGGCCGCGCCCCGACCGTCGTACGGCTGTCAGGGGAGTCCAGCCGTACGCGGTGTCGGTCGGCCCGTGCCGGGGCGCTGCGCTCAGCCGGTGGCGTTCTTCACGAACTCCGTGGTGTACGTCTTGCTGAGGTCGACATCGGCGTTCTTGATGTTGGGGTTGAACGCCTTGAGGACCTTCTCGACGGTCTCGGGGCCGTCCTTGGGCATGACGCCGTCCCTGGTGAACATCGGCAGGGTGCTCTTGATCGCACCGGCGTAGATGATCTTGTTGCCCTGCGAGTAGTCGGCGGGCATCTTGGCCGCTATCTCGTACGCGCTGTGCGTGGACATCCACTTGAGGGTCTTCACGAAGGCGTTGGCCAACTTCTGGACCGTCTTCTTGTGGCCGTTCACCCAGTCCGTCTGCATGTAGAGGCTGGAGGAGGGGTACGGCCCGCCGAGCGCCGCCTGTGAGCCCTCCGGCGTCCGCATGTCGATGAGGACGTCACCCAGGCTCTTGTCCAGGACCGTGGCGACGGTCGGGTCCGTCGTCATGCCGCCGTCGATGGCGCCCTGCTGGAGGGCGGAGATGAACGTCGGCCCGGCGCCCACGGCGACCGGCGTGAACTCGCTGATCTTCACACCGTTCTTGACGGCTAGGTACTTGGTGAGGAAGTCGGTGGAGGAGCCGAGTCCGGTGATGCCCAGCTTCTTGCCCTTGAAGTCCTTGGGCGACTTGATGTCGTCCAGTCGCTTCTTGGAGATGACCTCGACCTCGCCGGGCGCATGCGAGAACTGCACGACGGACTCCACGTGCTTGCCCTTGGTCTGCAGGTCGAGCGTGTGGTCGTAGAAGCCGACCGCTCCTTGGACCTGGCCCGAGACGAGCGCGGTCTCGGCCTGCACACCGGCCGGCTCGCTGAGCAGTTGGACATCCAAACCCTCGTCGTTGAAGTAGCCGAGGCGCTGGGTGAGCATCGCCGGGAGGTAGATGACCTTGTCCAGGCCGCCGACCATGATCTTGACGTGCTCGCCCTTGCCGCTTCCTCCGGAGTCGGCCGTGGAACCCGCGGCGTCGTTGGCACAGGCGGTGAGCGAGGAGAGGGCGAGCAGACCGGCGGCTGCCAGGGCTGAGTATCTGGCGGTCTTGCGCATGGCGGTTCACGTCCTTGTGAGAGGGCAGTGCGGGAAGCTGGCGGGCGCCTTCGAAGAGGGCGCTGCGGGAAAGGGCACTTCTGGGAGGTGTCTTGGAACCGGTTCCTGAAGCGCCTTGAAACCGGTTCCTCCGGAAGGCGTTCGGCGAATGGTGATCCCGGGGAGAGGGATCAGCGGTCCGAGTCCGACGTCTTCCACCGGAAGATGCGGCGCTCGAAGAAGGTGAGCAGTCCCTCCGCGAGCAGGGCGACAGCCGCGAGGATGACCATGGCGGCGTACACACCGGCCGCGTTGAAGGTGCCCTGCGACTGGGCGACGAGCAGGCCGATGCCCTTGGTGGCGCCGATGTACTCGCCGACGATGGCGCCGATCAGCGCGAAACCGAAGCTGACGTGGAGGCTGGTGAAGATCCACGAGGTCGCGGACGGAATGACGACCTGGAGCGTCACCCGGCGGTCGCTCGCCCCAAGGATCCGGGCGTTGGCGACCAGGTTGCGATCAACCTCCCGGGCGCCCTGGAACGCGTTGAAGAAGACCGGGAAGAACACCAGGACCACGGCCGACGCGACCTTGGAGGCCGGTCCGAGGCCGAACCAGATCACGAAGATCGGCGCGAGGACGATCCTGGGAATGGAGTTGAGCACCTTGATGTATGGACCAAGGACATCGGCGAGGAAGGCGATACGCCCCAGGGCGATACCGAAGACGACACCGGTCACCACCCCGATGATCCAGCCGAGCAGCGCCTCGTGAAGCGTGTACCAGATCTGCTCGCCGAGGGAGCCCAGCGCGGTGCCGTGCATCACCCACTGGTGGATCTGGTCCCAGATCTTCGAGGGCATCGAGAAGTTGAACGGGTCGATGACCTTCGTCCGCGCAAGGACTTCCCACAGTCCGAGCACGGCGACCAGGAGCACCACGCGGGCGGCCAGGACGACCGCCTTGCGTCTGCGGGCGGCACGGGCGCGCGAGTGTGCGCGGCCACCCTGCTTGTTCACCGGCTCGGTGGCGGTCGGCGCCGCGTCGGTCTTGGGCATGATGTCAGGCGACATGGGCCGCGCCCCTCTCACGGGTGATGCGGACCTCTTCGCCGAGGGACTCCCAGATCTCGCGGTAGATCTCGATGAACCTCGGTTCCAGGCGCACCGATTCGACCTTGCGCGGTCGCGGCAGATCGATGTCGAAGACGTGCTTGACGGTCGCGGGGCCCGCCGTCATCACGACGACCTTGTCGGCCAGCGCGATGGACTCCTCCAGGTCGTGGGTGACGAAGACGACCGAGGCACCGGTGCCCTCCCACAGCTCAAGGAGTTCGTCCGACATCAGGGCCCTGGTCTGTACGTCGAGCGCGGAGAAGGGCTCGTCCATCAGCAGGATCTCGGGGTCGTTGACGAAGGTCGCGGCGAGGGCGACGCGCTTGCGCTGGCCGCCGGAGAGCTGATGGGGGTAGCGGTCCTCGAAGGCCGAGAGCCCGACCCGGGCCAGCCATTCGCGCGCCTTCTGCTTCGCCTCGGCCTTGGGCACACCGCGGAAGCGGGGCCCCGCCATGACGTTGGACAGGACCGTGCGCCAGGGGAAGGTGGCGTCCTGCTGGAAGACGAAGCCGACCTTGTCACCGACGCCGGCGACCGGCGTTCCGGCCACCAGGACCTCGCCCTCGGTGGGCTCCTCCAGGCCGCTGACAAGGGTCAGAGTGGTGGACTTGCCACAGCCGGTGGGGCCCACGACGGCCACGAACTCGCCTCGGCCGACGGTCAGGTCCAGCTCCCTGACGGCCGTGTGCAAACCCCCCGACGGGGTCTTGAAGATCTTGCTGGCGCCCCGCAGCTCGATGGCGGGGCTGATGTCTGCGCTCATGGCCCGGGACCGTAGATGTGGCGCGGGCCACAGCATCAGTCTTCTGGGCACATGGAGTTCTTTTGCTTGCAAGAGCCTGTTGTGCTCGTTTTGCTCGCGTTACAACTGCGGAGCCGAAACACGGGCTCACCGCTCGCCTGGCCTTGGGAGAGAGAGGCCCGATGATTGACGTCCTGGTCGTGGACGACGACTTCCGCGTTGCTGAGATCAACGCCAAGTACGTGGGAAAGGTTCCCGGATTCCGGGTGGCCGCCCGCGCACACAGCGCCGCCCAGGCCATGGCCGCCGTGGAGCGCGCGCCCATCGACCTGGTGCTGCTCGACCACTATCTGCCCGACCAGACCGGCCTCGAACTGGTCCACCGGATGCGGGAACGCGGCCACGGCACCGACGTCATCATGATCACGGCGGCCAGCGACGTGGTGACGGTACAGACCGCGATGCGCCTGGGCGCCCTGCACTACCTGGTCAAGCCGTTCACCTTCGCCGCACTGCGCACTCGTCTCGACTCCTATGCGGCCCTGCGCCGCACCGTCGACCGGGTGGGCGGCCGAGGCGTCGCGGGCCAGGAACAGGTCGACCGGATCTTCGGCGCACTGCGCACGACCTCCGCGCCCTCGTCGCCCGGACTGCCGAGCGGCCACTCCGAGCCGACCACCGACCTGATCTGCGCGGTGCTGCACCACGCGGACCATCCGCTGTCGGCCCACGAGGTGGCCGCCGAGACGGGCCTGAGCCGGTCCACCGCCCAGCGCTATCTGCGCCACCTCGAACAGGCGGGACGCCTGCGCCTCTCCCTTCGCTACGGGGACACAGGGCGTCCGGAGCACCGGTATGCGTGGGTGGCGCCGTAGGACCGTACTCGTCTCGTCGGAGCGTGGTGTCCGGCCCGCCTCACGCCCCTGAATGCCTTCGTACGCCGGTGGAGGCGCCGTACGTCGGCGAAGGCGCGGTCAGACCGCCCCGGCCCCGGTGAGCGATCGCACCTCGGTCTCGGCGTGCTTCGCCTCGTCCGGCGGCTCCGCCGAGGTGACCGTGCCGAGCCAGCCCGCCAGGAACCCGAGAGGGATCGAGACGAGGCCCGGGTTCTGCAGCGGGAAGTACTGGAAGTCCACGCCCGGGAAGAGCGAGGTGGGGCTTCCCGAGACCACCGGTGACAGCAGCACGAGCACGAGCGCGGGCACCAGGCCTCCGTACACGGCCCACACCGCGCCGCGGGTCGTGAAGCTCCGCCAGAACAACGAGTACAACAGCGCCGGCAGATTCGCTGAGGCCGCGACCGCGAAGGCGAGGCCCACCAGGAAGGCCACGTTGAGGTCTCGGGCGAGCAGTCCGAGCGCGATGGCGACGACGCCGATGCCCACCGCGGCCGTGCGCGCCACGGCGACCTCGCTGCGCGGCTTCGCATGCCGGCGTCGCAGCGACGCGTACAGGTCGTGTGCGACGGAGGCCGAGGAGGCGAGCGTGATCCCGGCGACAACCGCGAGGATCGTGGCGAAGGCGATGGCGGCGACGAAGGCGAACAGAACCGTTCCTCCGGTGGAATCCGCTCCGCCGCCCAGGTCGAGCGCCAGCAGCGGGACCGCGGTGTTCCCTGCGGCGTTCGACTTGCGGACCGCCTCCGGGCCGACGATCGCGGCCGCGCCGAAGCCCAGCACGATCGTCATCAGGTAGAAGCAGCCGATGAGCCCGATCGACCACACGGCCGAGCGGCGCGCGGCCCGGGCGGTCGGGACGGTGTAGAAGCGCGACAGGATGTGCGGCAGCCCTGCCGTGCCGAGCACCAGCGCGAGGCCCAGGCTGATGAAGTCGAAGCGAGCCGTCCAGTCAGCGCCGTACTTCAGTCCGGGCACGAGGAACGCGTCACCGTGCCCGCTGCGGTGCGCCGCCGCACGCAGCAACTGGTCGAAGTCCCCGTGGAAGCGCAGGAGGACGAGCACGGTCAAGACCATCGCGCCGCCCAGCAGGAGCACCGCCTTCACGATCTGAATCCACGTGGTGGCCCGCATCCCTCCCATCGACACATAGATCACCATGAGCGCGCCCACGCCGATCACCGCCCAGGTCCGCGCCGCTCCGCTCGCGCTCCCCACCAGCAGCGCGACCAGGCTGCCCGCGCCCACCATCTGCGCCACCAGATAGAGAACGGACACGGTGACCGAGGAGGTTCCCACCGCGATCCGCACCGGCCGCTCGCTCATCCGGGCCGCGACGACGTCGGCGAGCGTGAACCTCCCGCAGTTGCGCACCAGTTCGGCGACCAGGAACAGCACGACGAGCCAGGCGACAAGAAAGCCCACCACGTACAGCAGCCCGTCGTAACCGAAGAGAGCGATGAGGCCGGTGACTCCCAGGAAGGATGCGGCCGACATGTAGTCACCGGAGATGGCAAAACCATTCTCCATCGGCGAGAACAGCCGCCCGCCGGCGTAGAACTCCTCGGCCGAACCGTGCCGATTACGGCTCACCCACGTCGTGATTCCCAGCGTCACCGCCACGAACGCGCTGAACAGCAGCAGCGCCAGCGTCTGATGGCCGCCGGTCACCGCTCGCCACCCCGGACGCCGCGCGTCAACTCCTGGGTATCCCAGCGCAGATCGAGCGCAGCCCGGTCCCTGCGCAGCCGAGCGTGCCGCGCGTACGCCCAGGTGAACAGGAAGGTGGTGAGGAACTGCCCCAGCCCCGCGAGCATCGCCACGTTCACTGCACCCGCGACCGGCTGTGCCATCAACGCGGGCGCGGTCGTCGCTGCCACCACATAGCCCACGTACCAGGTGAAGAAGACGGCGACGCCCGGGATCACGAACCTCCGGTACCGGCTGCGCACCTCCTGGAAGGCCGCGCTGCGCTGCACTTCCAGATAGACGTCGGCCGCGCCGACCGAACGGCCCTCGTGCTCCCGGCGCGCGGACGGCACCGCCGGAGCGGGTGCGCCCGTGCCGTCCATCTCACCCCAGCCGGAGGCGAGCGCGTCGTACCAGGGATCGTCGAACCGGACCTCCCCGGTATCGCGGCCGTCGTGCTTCTCCACCGAACTCTCCTTGTCCGCGGCCCGTTTCGGCCGCGTGCCCAAGGATGGGCAGATCAGGAAGATCCCGGACTCTTCTCCCCGCCCACTTCACCCCATCAGGTGACTCAGCCCGCCGGTGGCCGTACAAGACCCTTCCCGAAGGCGTAACGGACCGCTTGAGCACGATCCTTGAGCCCCGTCTTGGCGAAGAGGTTGTTGATGTGGGTCTTCACGGTCGCGGTGGAGACGTGCAGTTTGCGCGCGATCTCCTGGTTGCTGAAGCCTTCGGCGATCAGCAGGAGCACCTCTGTCTCGCGCGCGGTGAGCCCGTCCGGCGCCTCCGTGGGCGCGACCGGCTCCGGCTTCGGCTCCGACAGCCGCTCCAGCAGCCGCCGTTGGATGCTCGGTGAGAGCCCCGCTTCTCCGGACAGCACGCTCTCCACCGCCCGCACGATCTCGTCCCCACCCGCGTCCTTGGTGAGATACCCGCGGGCTCCCGCCCTGAGGGCCGGGAACAGCGACTCGTCGTCCGCGAACGTCGTGAGCACCACGACCTGGGTCCCCGGGTGGTCGGCCCGAATGCGCCTGGTCGCCTCGACGCCGTCGCATCGCGGCATGCGCAGGTCCATGAGCACGACGTCCGGAGCGAGTTCGGCGACCAACTGCACCGCTTCGTTTCCGTCGCCGGCAGCGCCCACGACCTCGATCCCGGGCAGCAGCCCCAGCAGCATCACGATGCCCTCGCGCACCACGGTCTGGTCGTCCGCCACGACAACCCGTGCCGGCTTCCTCTCCCCGGCCTCCGTCATACGGGCACCTTCAGCGTCACCACGAACCCCTCCTCGTCCGGCCCGGCCTGCAGCGAGCCGCCCAACAGTTCGGCACGCTCCCGCATGCCCAGCAGACCGTACCCGGCTCCGGAGCCGGTGAGCTCGCCCGGCGGCCCGCCCGAGTCCCGTACGTCCAGGGTCACTTCGTGCTCGCCGTAGTCCAGGCACATCCGGACCTTGGCGCCGGGTGCGTGCTTGCGAACGTTGGTCAGGGCCTCCTGCGCAACTCTGCGCACCGCCTGCGACGCCTCGGCCGGCACCGGTCTCCGTTCACCCGTCACGGTGACCGCGGCTTGCTCTGCCGTGGCGAGGAGTTCACTCAGGAAGTCCTCCAGCGGTGACATCTCACCCCGCAGCGCGGACAGCGCCTGCCGGGTCTCGGCGAGCCCTTCGCGGGCCATCCCCCGCGCGGCCACGACCCGTTCGAGGATCTGCTCCTGGTCCGCACCGCGCTCGATGAGCAGCCGGGCCGCCTCCAGATGCACGAGCTGCGCCGAGAGGCTGTGCGCCAGTACGTCGTGGATCTCCCGTGCGATCCGTGCACGCTCCGCGAGCGCCGCCGACTCCGCCTCGGCGGCACGCGCCGCACGCTCCTGCGCGAGCAGTCGCTGGGCGCTGCCACGCGCCTCCGCGTCGAGGCGCAGCGCATATCCGGCGAGCGCGAGTCCCGCGGTCGTGGCCGCGGTGGTAAGCCAGGCATCGTTGTTGACCACCGCGTACGCGCTCAGCGCCACGGACGTGGCGGGCAGCGCGGCCGCCAGAGGGAGCCGTTCGATGGCGCTGACGGCACATCCGCACCACAGGACGAGGGCCGGAACCCGGAGCCCCGCCCCCTCGGCCGCCGTCGCCATGACGAACAGCAACGCGAGCAGCCCCAGCGAAGGCAGCAGCCGGTGCTGCAATGTGGTCCGGAAGAACCCCCAGGCCACGAACCCGCCGAGCGCGACTCCCAGAAGGGCACCCGCCCCCCTCCAGCCGTTCAGATGGCCGCTCGTGAACAGCGTGCCCAGCAGGACGGCGAGGGCGAAGAGGCGTGTGGTCCAGGCGAGCACGTGCCGCAGCTTGGGCACTCCTGCTCGGGAGAGTGCCTCGCGGGAAGGCCAGCGCGTCCACACGTTCTCCGTCACACGCGCTCCTTCCACGGGGCCCTGGGGACGCCGTCACCGTACGCCGTGGCTTGTCCGACCGCCGGGTGCAGCATCCCCGACCGCCAGGCCAGGATTCCCGAGCGAACCAGAAGGGTGGCCGCGAGCGCGAGCAACAGAGCGGAGGAGTCCTGGTGCACGCCGATCAGCACACCGATCCCGAACAGGGCTGCCCGGAGTCCTACGCCGACGACCCAGACGATCGCACTCGCCTTGGTGCTCCTGCTCCACACGGAGCCGTCCGTCTCCGCCCACATCCGCGTGGTCCACGCCCAGCCGGCCCCTGTGGCCAGGCCTATGAGCAGCTCGGCGCCGAGCAGGAGGATCGCCTCGGTGTGATGGTGGGGGTCGATCACCCCCGGCTCCCGAAGCGCTATGACGGCCAGGACGACGGGCACCAGCCACCAACGCCTGCCGGCGTCGACCCTGCTCGCGCGGAACTGGCGCACCAGCACCAGCACCACGACGGCGAAGATCACCACGGTATTGACGAGCCCGGACATCACGGCCTCCGCGAGCGAGGAAGAGCGGGTGTCGACAGCGGCTGCTGCCAACGCCTTCGACGCTACGGAAAACGGCAGGTCAGCGAATCGGAGCCAGGGTGGATCGGGGGTGGATCCCCACGCTCCCTGCGTCTCCACCCATGGGTGGGGACGCCACGCAGGCCTCGCCCAGATCGGCGGCGAACCCCGACCGCCCGCCGGCCCGCAGGTGAACGACTTCACCGATGCCCGACGCCCTGCCCGGACCCGGGGCAGGGCGGGGCAGGGCAAGCCTACGAACCAGCCAGGGCACCGCCTACGCGTCGATACGCGACCGATCCAACGTCGCGGCCGAGTTCGAGATGAACTCCTTCCGAGGAGCCACGTCGTTCCCCATCAGCAGATCAAACACCTGCTCGGACGCCTCCAGGTCGGAGATGTTGATCCGCCGCAGTGTGCGGTAGCGCGGGTCCATCGTGGTCTCGGCCAGTTGGTCCGCGTCCATCTCACCCAGACCCTTGTAGCGCTGGATCGAGTCCTTGTACCGCACGTTCTTGCGCTGCAGCTCCAGCAGCGTCTCCCGCAGCTCCCGGTCCGAGTACGTGTAGATGTACTTGTCCTGGCCCTTCTTGGGCTGACTCAGCTCGATCCGGTGCAGAGGCGGCACCGCCGCGAAGACCCGGCCCGCCTCGACCATCGGCCGCATGTAGCGCTGGAAGAGCGTCAGAAGCAGGATCCGGATGTGCGCGCCGTCGACATCGGCGTCGACGAGAAGAATGATCTTCCCGTAGCGCGCCGCGTCGATGTCGAAGGTCCGCCCCGACCCCGCTCCTATGACCTGGATGATCGCACCGCACTCGGCGTTCTTGAGCATGTCCGTCACGGACGCCTTCTGAACGTTGAGGATCTTGCCGCGGATCGGCAGCAGCGCCTGGAACTCGGAGTTCCGGGCGAGCTTGGCGGTACCGAGCGCGGAGTCCCCCTCCACGATGAACAGCTCGCTGCGCTCCACGTCGTCGCTGCGGCAGTCCGCGAGCTTGGCGGGCAGCGAGGAGGACTCCAGTGCCGTCTTCCGGCGCTGCGCGTCCTTGTGCTGCCGGGCCGCGATCCGCGTGCGGGCGGCGGAGACGGCCTTCTCCATCACGACCCGGGCCTGTGCGGCCGCGTCCCGCTTCGTCGTGGTCAGGAACGCCTTGAGCTCCTGGGAGACCACACTCGTCACGATGCGGCGGGCCGCCGAGGTGCCGAGCACCTCCTTGGTCTGGCCCTCGAACTGCGGCTCGGCGAGGCGCACGGTGACGACGGCGGTCAGACCCTCCATGGCGTCGTCCTTGAGGATGCCGTCCTCGGCCACGCGCAGCAGCTTCTTGGCTCGCAGCACCTCGTTCATCGTCTTGACGACTGCCTGCTCGAAGCCCGCGACATGGGTGCCGCCCTTGGGGGTGGCGATGATGTTCACGAACGACTTCAGGGTCGTGTCGTAACCAGTGCCCCAGCGCAGCGCCACGTCCACGCCCAGCTCGCGCGTGACCTCGGTCGGCGTCATCTGACCGTGGTCGTCCAGGACCGGAACGGTCTCCTTGAAAGTGCCCTGCCCGGAGAAGCGGAGGATGTCGCAGACGGGCTTGTCAGTGGCCAGGTACTCGCAGAACTCGCTGATTCCACCGTCGAAGCGGAATGATTCCTCGCCCTTGCTGCCGCCCTCACCGAGCCCGTACTCGTCCCGGACCACGATGGTCAGGCCCGGCACCAGGAACGCCGTCTGGCGGGCGCGCTGGTGCAGGTTCTCCAGGGAGAGCTTGGCTTCCTTGAGGAAGATCTGACGGTCGGCCCAGTAGCGCACGCGCGTGCCGGTGCGGGCCTTGGGGATCCGCTTGAGCTTGCGCAGACCACTCGCCGCGTCGAAGGCCGCGTCGGGGCCGGCGGCCTTGAACTCTCCGGGGGTGCCGCGACGGAAGCTGACGGCGTGCGTGTTGCCCGCGCGGTCGACCTCGACGTCCAAACGCGCGGAGAGCGCGTTCACCACGGAGGCGCCCACGCCGTGCAGACCGCCGGAGGCGGCGTACGAGCCGCCGCCGAACTTGCCACCGGCGTGCAGCTTGGTCATCACGACCTCGATGCCGGAAAGGCCGGTCTTGGGCTCGACATCGACAGGGATCCCTCGGCCGTTGTCCCGCACCTCCACCGAGGCGTCATCGTGCAGGATGACCTCGATGTGGTCGCAGTACCCCCCCAGGGCCTCGTCGACGGAGTTGTCGATGATCTCCCAGAGGCAGTGCATCAGGCCACGACTGTCGGTCGAGCCGATGTACATGCCCGGGCGCTTGCGTACGGCCTCGAGCCCCTCAAGGACGAGCAGGTGCCGCGCGGTGTAGTTGGAACCGTCCCGGTCTGCTCCTGCCAGCAGCGCTGTGGACGGCACGGACGTCTCGGCGGTCACGCGGTTCGCTCCTCGCTGAATTTCAGGTGAGGCCCTTTTGGGTAAGGGCCGGCTTCGGATGCCGCTCAGAGGGTACCGAGGCCTGGTAGAGCCGTTGTAACGCCACCCTCGTCTGAACGCAGACTAGTCCAGAGTCGTATGGGTGTTCGATCCCTCGTTGGAGTGAAGTACATATCACGTTCCCTTCCAGGCATGAACCATTTAGGCTCCGGGCACGTCCTCATGAACAACCGGCAACCCAGCCGGGGGACCGACCCTGACAGACAGCGCGAACCCGTACAGACACAAAGACACGCAATACGGCACATTCGCCGCCAACCGGCAGCAGACAGCCGGCTCGGAAAGAAATTTTCGAGGAGAAGCCGCGAGCGGGAACGTTTTCGGCCTGGTTGGATGTTGACCCTGGTACGACAGCTCGTCGAGCTAGAGAAGAGGCGACGTGACTACTGTTCTGACCCCCGCGAGCCCGCTGACGGCCGCTGACCGCTGCGACCGTTGCGGCGCCCAGGCATATCTGCGCGTCGTCCTCCTGAGCGGCGGAGAACTGCTCTTCTGCGCCCACCACGGTCGCAAGTTCGAGCCGGAACTCAAGAAGATCGCCGCTGAGATACAGGACGAGACGGAGCGACTGACGTCCGTTCCGGAAAGCGTCAACGACGAAGAACGCTGACACTTCGCATCAACGACGAGCGAGTGCCGGCATCAGGCCGGTGAGCGGGCGGCCACCCCCTGGAGACAGGGAGTGGCCGCCCGTACTCGTACCGTTTTCGCGCTCCGCTTCAGCGGCTTCCGGCCAGCGTCCGGACGACGTCCGAGACCCGCGTGTAGACACCGGGGCTTCGGGCCAGCCCACAACCGCTGCCCCACGAGACGAGACCGATCAGCCGCCCCTGGGCGACCAGAGGCCCACCACTGTCGCCCTGACAGGCGTCCCGGCCACCTTCGAGCTCACCGGCACACAGCATGGAAGTGGGCTCGTACGTCCCGTCCGCACTGCCCGGGTAGGCCCGTTGGCACGCAGCATCGGCCAGCACCTGCACATGGGCGGCCCGCAGGCTTCGCGCGTAGGCGCCACTACCCGTCGTATCGCCCCAGCCGTAGACCATGGCATCCGTACCCGGCGTGTACGCGGGGTCCCCGGACGGTGCCATACGGATGACCGAGGCTCCCGGAAGCGGGGAGGCAAGGGTGAGTACGGCGAAGTCGCCTGCGTTGGTGTAGCGGTCATAGGACGGATTGACCCGGATGTCCCTCACCGGGATCTCCGCGCCTTCGCCCGAGAGCAGGTCGCCACGGCCTGCGATGACCTTCAGGTCCCGCGCCTGGCGCGGCGGCGTCCCCAGGACATCCTCGCCCACGCAGTGGGCCGCGGTCAGCACGGTCGCCCTGTCGATCGCCACGCCCCCGCAGAACTGCCCCGCGCGCGTACCCCCGAACCGGTCACGGCTGGACAGCGCCACCGTCCACGGACTCTGGGAGATCTCGACCGGATGGCCGCCGATGACGATGCTGTCGGCCGCCGCACGGCCGGGGGACGCCAGCGGTATCGCTGCCGCCGCGGCCGCAAGGGCCAGCGCTGAGGCGAAAGGACGGCGCATGCGCGCTCCTCACTCTGGGATGGTCATGGAACACCCAGAGTGATCCAGTGCCCGTGAGCCTGCACGCCGCGCACGCGACGAGGGCCCGACCCCCATGCGGGAGGTCGGGCCCTCGTCGACGTACGGCCGAGGCCTAGTCGAGGTAGTCGCGCAGCACCTGCGACCGCGACGGGTGGCGCAGCTTCGACATCGTCTTGGACTCGATCTGACGGATCCGCTCGCGCGTGACGCCGTAGACCTTGCCGATCTCGTCGAGGGTCTTCGGCTGACCGTCGGTGAGACCGAAGCGCATCGAGACGACTCCCGCCTCACGCTCCGACAGGGTGTCCAGGACGGAGTGCAGCTGCTCCTGCAGGAGCGTGAAGCTGACCGCGTCGGCCGGGACGACGGCCTCGGAGTCCTCGATGAGGTCACCGAACTCGCTGTCGCCGTCCTCACCCAGGGGGGTGTGCAGCGAGATGGGCTCGCGACCGTACTTCTGGACCTCGATGACCTTCTCCGGGGTCATGTCGAGTTCCTTGGCCAGCTCCTCCGGGGTGGGCTCGCGGCCCAGGTCCTGGAGCATCTGGCGCTGCACGCGCGCGAGCTTGTTGATGACCTCGACCATGTGCACCGGGATACGGATGGTGCGGGCCTGGTCGGCCATGGCGCGGGTGATCGCCTGACGGATCCACCAGGTGGCGTACGTGGAGAACTTGTAGCCCTTGGTGTAGTCGAACTTCTCGACCGCGCGGATCAGACCGAGGTTGCCCTCCTGGATGAGGTCCAGGAAGAGCATGCCGCGGCCGGTGTAACGCTTGGCCAGGGAGACCACCAGACGGAGGTTGGCCTCCAGCAGGTGGTTCTTGGCGCGGCGGCCGTCCTCGGCGATGATCTCCAGCTCGCGCTTGAGCTTCGGCGCGAGCTTGTCGGCGTTGGCCAGCTTGTCCTCGGCGAACAGACCGGCCTCGATGCGCTTGGCGAGCTCGACCTCCTGCTCGGCGTTGAGCAGCGGGACCTTGCCGATCTGCTTGAGGTAGTCCTTGACCGGGTCGGCGGTGGCACCGGCGACGGCGACCTGCTGGGCCGGCGCGTCGTCCTCGTCGTCGTCGGAGAGGACGAAGCCCTTGTTCTCGGCTCCCTCCTCTTCCTCTTCGCCGGGCTTGCCGGCGGCCGTGCCTTCCTCGACCGCCTCGTCGTCGACGAGCTCGGCGTCGTCCTTCTTGGCGGTGGTCTTCTTGGCCGCCGTCTTCTTGGCGACCGTCTTCTTTGCGACTGCCTTCTTGGCGGTCGTCTTCTTGGCAGCGGCCTTCGGCGCGGACGCGTCCTCGGTGGACTCATCGGAAGCAGGCATGACAGGGGCGGCGGTGGCGGTGGCCTTCTTGGCGGTCACCGTCTTGGCGGCGACCGTCTTGGTGGCGGTGCGCTTGACCGGACTCTTCGCTGCGACGCTCTTTCGGGTGCGCTTGGGCTCCGCGGCACTGACCATCAGCGTCACACCCTCTTCCTCGAGGATCTGGTTGAGGCTGCGCAGTACGTTCTTCCACTGAGTGGCCGGAATCTGGTCAGCTTCGAAGGCCCGACGCACGTCATCGCCGGCGATCTGCCCCTCAGCCTTTCCCCGCTCGATGAGCGCCATGACAGAGACGGACTCGGCGATCTCAGGCGGGAGCGTACGGGATGTGCTGGCCGACACGAACAACCTCTCGGAACGTTGGGAAACGGCTTCCGGCCCCATCCATTGCGGACAGGAACCGACGACCGCCGACTTGGGGATGGGTCGACGGCGCGGGCGGGGGCCGGGAAGATGCACAGCGCCATGAATGGCGTCCGTATTCCCTCCGCGGCTGTCACCTCTTAAGTCATCGCGCTGTTCCGAGGAGCGTTACGCCCAATCTGCGTGGCCCGAGTCACACCCCGTAAGCACACAAAAGCGTGCAGATATGGTCAGACAAGGTCACCGATGGGTTCACCTCCCATCACGCCGCCCGGACCTCGCCGGGTCCCAGGAGGATCCGGCGGGTCCGACAGCGGATGGTTCACCGGCCGAGCGATGCCACGAGCGGGCATACGACCCCGACCGCGCCGCCCTCGGTACGCGGTCAGTGCTCGCGCGGCGCGGGCACCACGCGCTCCACCTCGGGGTGGACCATGAGCAGTTGCCGCATGGCCGCCTCGGCCGCCGCACCGTCGGCCGCCGCGAGCGCGTCGGCGATCCGGCCGTGATGCGCGAGAGAGGCCTCGGTCGGCCGGTCACAGCCGGTGACGGGGCCTCCGGAGACCTGGAGAGCGGCCGAGACGATCCCCGAGAGGTGCTCCAGCATGCGGTTGCCCGCGAGCTGGATGAGGAGCGAGTGGAACTCCGCGTCGGCCCGCGAGAAGGTCAGCGCGTCGCCCTGCGCCATGGCGTGGCCCATGATCTCGACCATGTCGCCGAGTCGCTGCTGGACCTCCTCGCGACCGTGCCCGGCGGCGAGGCGGGCGGCGAGCGGCTCGATCGTCCAGCGCAGCTCGCTCAGCTCGCGCCGCTGGTCGTCGCGCTGCGGACCGTAGGCCCGCCACTCGATGATGTCCGGGTCGAGGAGGTTCCAGTCGCTGACGGGGCGTACGCGCGTGCCGACGTTGGGGCGGGCACTGACCAGACCCTTGGCTTCCAGGACGCGGAGCGACTCGCGGACGACGGTGCGGGAGACCTCGAAACGCTGACCGATCTCCTCGGGTACGAGCGGGCGGTCGGCGCCCAGGTCGCCGGAGACGATCATCTGGCCCAGTTGCTGGACGAGTTGGCCGTGCAGCCCGCGTCCACGGCTGCCCGCGGTACGCCGGCCCATGCGGCCCAGCTCCGGGTCCGCGCTCTCCCACACGGGGGCGCCGACGCGGTCGGCACCAGGGGCCTCTGCATAGGGGTAGCGGTCGAGTTCGCCCGGGCCGGCCAGGCCGGAGTCTGCGGAGCGGGCGGCGGTCATCATGGTGTGCGCAAGGGTACTCACGGATCCTTTGTCGGCGCCGCCTCCAACTCCCTTGAGGTCTTTGGTGAAAAGCACACGAAAGGGTGATCGCTCACACCGTCGCAATTGACGCCTTATCGGAAAGAAATGGGCGTTCTCCGGGGAGTTGTGAGCACGACAGGAACGGAAGGGCGCGGGCGGTCGTCATCGGACCCTGCCGCGCAGGGTCGTGAGCAGATATGCGCAGAGCAGGCCGGTCAGCGACAACATCAGCGCACCGCCCACGGGTTGGGCGACCACCCGCGCTCCGGCCGCCAGATACCGCTCTCCTCCGAACGGCCACTGCATCAGCACGAGCTCGCGCAGCCGCTCCGGAAACCCGGCGGCCGTCCGCACGGACGGCCTCTCCAAGGCTTTTTGTACGAGCGGTACGACGAGAATCGGCACGGCGAGTACCGCCGCGAGTCCGGCGGTCGTGGACCGGAACAGGCCCGCGGCCAGCACGCCCGCCCAGGCGCAGCCCACCATGAGCCCGATCCAACCGGCACCCAAGCAGAGCCAGTCCGCGGGAACTCCGGCGAGCTCCCGTCCGTAGACGAGATAGAGCACTTCGAGGTCGCAGCCCACGGTGAGGAAGGCCAGCAGCAGCGCGGTGACCCCGGAGATGAGCAGTTTCGCGGCGAGCAGCCCCAGGCGGCGGGGGACGGTGCCGCGGTCCGCGGCCAGCGCGGGGTGGCGGAACTCCTCGCCGAAGGCGATCGCCCCCAGCAGCCCCGCACCGAGCGCCGCGGGCGGCAGAGGGAAGTCCTGCGGCCACGCCCCCAGGAGGTACGACTGGGGCGTGTGCCCGATTCTGGCGAGGAGCACGGACAGGAGCGCGGAGGTGACGAGTACGGCGGCTGCCGTGAGGTAGCCGGTGCCGACCCCGGCAGCGCGGCGCAGCTCGTAGCGCAGCGGTCGCAGCGGGCTGGGGGCCTGCCGTACGGCGATGGGGGGCGGGAGGGGCGACAGCGCGTCGCCCGTCGGCTTCTCTGCCGGATCGGGCGTGGCGAGCTCACCCGCCCCGTCCTCGGCGGGTTGCGCGGCGCCTGGACCCATGTCACCGATCTCGTCGGCGAGTTGGTGTACGAGGATGCCGTGCCGGAAGGCGGTCTCGCCCACGTCGGCGCATGTGCTGCCGTACACCGAGAGGCGGTTGCCGTCCTCGCGTACGACTTCCACGGAGCGCTGTGCGGCCCGGGCCTCCTTGGCGAGCAGCGCACCGAGGCGGGCTGCGTGCGGGCTGCGGACGGCGACACGTGGGCGCAACCGCGTGCGAGCGAAGTCCGCGGCCTCCTGGTCGGCGGCGAGCCTCCCCTCCTCCAGAGTGACGACCCGGTCGGCGGATCGCGCAGCCTCCTTGGCATCGCCCGTGGTGAACAGCACGGTGCCGCCCTGGGCGGCGTGCGCGCGCAGGATGTCGTGCAGCCAGCGGGCCTCACGGGTGGCGAGCCCGTCCGCAGGGTCGTCGAGCACGAGGGTGTGCGGGTCGGCCAGCAGTGCGCAGGCCAGTCCCAGGCGCCGGTCCATCCCGCGCGAGAGGGTGCCCAGACGTTCGTCGCGCAGGCTGACGAGGCCCACCACTTCGAGGACTTCGTCGGCGCGCCGCACGGGTACCCCCGCGGCGGCGCAGAGCATGCGGAGTTGGCCGCGGACGGTGCGTGCCGGATGGCCGGCGATCTCGCCCATCAGCACCCCGACCTCGCGCGACGGATGGGCGATCCGGTGCAGCGGACGGCCTCTGAAGTAGGTGATGCCGCGGCCCTGTTGGAGTTCGAGCATGAGCTTGAGCACCGTCGTCCCACCGGCGCCCGGGGCTCCGAGCAGCGCGGTGACACGGCCCGCCTGCGCCTCGAAGGACACGTCGTCGACAGCGGGCGGAAGCTCCTTGCGGGGGTTGCTGGTCAGTCCGATGGCCTGGATCACCCAAAGCAAGATAGCGCGACATTTCCGGTTTTCCGGGCACCTTGGAAGTCGCCTCGGGCAGGCCGAGCGACTCGCGCAGGCTCGCTCCCGCTCAGGCCTTCCGCACCGTGCCCGCCGTCAGACCTCGGGGCGCAGCATCGGCGGATTGAGCAGCGTGGCGCCTCCCGCGCGAAAGAGCTGGGCGGGGCGGCCGCCCTGGCGCGTGGTCGTACCGCCCGTGGGCACGAGGAAGCCCGGTGTGCCCGTCACCTTGCGGTGGAAGTTGCGCGGGTCCAGCACTACGCCCCACACCGCCTCGTACACGCGGCGCAGCTCTCCGACGGTGAACTCGGTCGGGCAGAAAGCGGTGGCCAGCGACGAGTACTCGATCTTAGAGCGGGCGCGTTCCACACCGTCCGAGAGGATCTGCGCGTGGTCGAAGGCGAGCGGTGCCGCCTGCTCGCCGTCGCGGCCGTATCCGCCCTGCTGGAGCAGTTCCTCGACGGGCGCCCAGCGCGCGCTGTTGGCGTCGCCGCCCGCCCGGGGCGCGGGCAGGTCGGGGGCCAGCGCGAGATGGGCGACGCTGACGACTCGCATCCGGGGATCGCGCTTGGGGTCACCGTAGGTCGCGAGCTGTTCCAGGTGCGCGCCGTTGTCCTGAGCGGGAGCGGACGGATCGTGGGCGCACAGACCTGTCTCCTCGACCAGCTCGCGCGCGGCCGCCTGCCCCAGGTCCTCGTCCGGCCGTACGAAGCCGCCAGGTAGCGCCCAGCGTCCCTGGAACGGCTGCTCGCCCCTCCGTACCGCCAACGCGCACAGGGCGTGGCGGCGCACGGTCAGCACGACCAGGTCCACGGTGACAGCGAAGGGCGGAAAGGCTGACGGGTCGTAGGGCATGCCGCGATCATAGTCGTCTGCCTGACGATAAACAGTCCCTTCGTCGGCCGCATCCACGGCTGATCCTTTTCCGTCCCGTATGGGCATCACGGCCGCCGCCGATGACCGTTCCAGGTCGCATCCTGCAAGGTCACGCTCCCAACTGCAGCCCGTCGGCCGCCTCCTCGACCATGGCGAGGCCGAGCCTGCTGACCCGTACGGAGAAGGGCTCGCCGGCGATCCGCAGCCCCGTCAGCCCGATCTCGCCCAGCGGCGCGCTGTGCACGGGGCGCAGTGTGACTGTTCCGGCCGGGGCGTCGGGGCGGATCCCCGCGAGGGTGGTGAGGAGCAGTACTCCCGCGGCCGCGGCGGTGGCCGCGGGGCGGCAGGCGGCGGGATGGGGCACGGGAGCGCTCCCTTCGGTGCGCTGCTCCCCCGCGTACATCTCGGGGAGCCGGTATCCGAAGGCCTCGGCCGCTGCCAGCACACCCCGCAGCAGCGATCCGGCCTCCTTCTCGTAGCCCGCCGCGGCCAGTCCGGCGACGGCAACCGCCGTCTCCTGCACCCGCACGGCGCCGGAGCGATGACCGAACGGGTTGTACGCCGCCTCCCTCGCACCCAGGCTGCGCAGCCCCCATCCCGAGTCCATGGCCGGACTGCCGAGCAGCCGTGCCAACTGCTCCGTGCGCACTCTGTCCAGCAGTCCGGGGGCCCGCTCGCCCGCACCGAGCAGACCGGTGTCGAGGAGGTGAGCGGTGCCCGCCCCGAGGTGGGAGACGGACCACCCGTCCGCGGATCGGGCGGCTGCCGGTCTGCCGCCTCCCCGGTCTTCGACCCAGAAGTCCTCACGGAACGCGGCCCGCAGCTCCTCGGCCCACTGGCGCAGCCCGACGGCTCCCGGCCGGCCGTACGCGTCGAGCAGGTCGGCACCCAGCAGCGCCGCCCGGTGGGCGTGAGCCTGCGTCTCGCAACGCAACGGGCCGCCGGGATGCGGGTCGGGCAGATAGACGCCGTCGCCGGCGGTGGTCCGCAGCCAGCTCAGGCACCGCTCCGCAGCGGGCAGCAGTTCCTGGGTCTCCTGCTCCGCGAGCCCCCATCTTCGGGCCTCCGCGAGAAGCACCGGGAACAGCAGGGTCGCCTCGGTGCCCGTGCAGCCGGGTGGCAGGTGGGGACCCGCGTCCCGTCTCGGGCCGGGAATCAGCCCGGCCCGGGGTCCCGGACCCGTGAGTTGGGTGCGCGCCAGGGTCCGCAGCGTTCCTGCGGCCAGCCGGGTGCCGAGCGGCAGCGCCATGCGCGCCGCGATGAGTGCCTCGGCAGGAGCGAGGCCGCAGCGCCATGGTGCCCCTGCAGCGAGGTGCATGTCGGACGGGTTCCCGGGATCGCGCAGCAGCAGGGCCTGCAGGTCCTCGACGCACGTCCGCAGCAGTGCCTGGACTCCGCGGTCGTCACCCGCGGCCCGAGCCGGTGCGAGAGGGCTCGTCACCTCCCGTCCCGCCACCCTGATGGGTCCCGCGCCGTCCAGCCGTACGCGCAGGTCCACGCTTCGAGTGCCTCCCGGCGGCAGTTCCAGCTCCCAGCGCAGCAGTCCCGCGGAGGCCAACGCATCGGTGGGGGGAGGATCCGCGGTCACGGCCGCGTGTCCGGCGGCACAGGACCAGCGCAGGCCGGAGTCGTGGACACTCGCGGGCAGTTCGGGTCCGGCACGACCCGAGGCGACCGAGCCCAGATCCGCAAGGTCCGTGCCCAGGGCCACCTCGACGGGCACCCGAAGGGTGCGCACGGCGGCGCTGCGCAGGGTGATCCGTTCCGTGCCGTCCGCGTACCGTGTCCGTTCGACCACGAGATCCGGGTCCGGGCCGCCGGCGGTGGACGCGCGCAGTGTCCCCACGAAGCGGGCCCGGTCGGCCGCGATCATCCGGGCCTGCACGGCGAGCGGTTCCCGGCCGGCCACCCGTACCTGGCAGCGGGAGAGCACCCGCCGCCCGGCGCGGTAGAACCCCTCCAGCCCCTGACCGGTCAGCTGTCCCTGCTCCGTGGAGATCGCCAGAGCCGGCAGGGCCACGCAGATCAACGTGGTGTGAGCGGGCGGCAGATCCGCGCTGCTTCGCGGCGCGGGAAACACCCCGTGCGGGGCTGCGGGGCCACCCGACCCGACAGGCTTCCGCGCGGTGCCGGCCGCTGCAGCGCGCGGGACCGGCGGGCCGCTCCGAAACATGCGGGGCTGCCCGGTCGCGGGAACAGGAGTCGAGGGAGCAGGAGGAGAGTCGCCATCGTCGGCGAAGGACGGGATCGGCAAGGGCATGGGGCGGTCTCCTCCGCGCTCGGTGCGCCTTGGGTGCGCTCGGCGCCGGGTGGGGGCTTCGGAGGGGCGAGGGCGTAGCGACGGCATGACCCGGTCCCGGGCTCCGCCACTCAGGTGAACGGAACGGGCCTGTCCGGAGTCACGCCCGCACGCGGGGAAGCCGACCGAATGGCGGTGAGACGGCGACGTGCGGGGTGCGCGGTGACGGGCCGGGGTGTGGTCGGCGCGCCCGGGGAGACCGCCGGTCACAGCCAGGGCCACCCTGCGTCGGCTCCCGGTGCGGTGAGGGTGCGGACGGGACACGAAAGCGCTCGGAGCGAGATCCGCCGGGCCCGCCTCGGGGCAGGGACGGGGTCCTGCCTTGGAGGTCGTACGGACTGGCGACCCGGACAGAGCACGACGGCTCGCTTGCGCGTCACCTCGAGCGGCCGTACCGCGCAAGCGCCGCCAGGCCGATGGATGCCCAGCGTCCCTCGGCGCAGGTCCGCCTACGCCACGCCGGACGGGAGCCCGTACGCCTCCCAGGGCGTCACTCCGCTCCAGAGCCAGGCTCCCTGTCGTCCGGGCCACACCGCGCCTCCGCTCCCCCGCCTCGACCCTCACCCGTCCTCCCCCACTCCCTGCTGGTCGCCGTCATGGAGTGCCCGTGTCCGTGTCCGACCGCTCGCACCCCCCGCCGTACGCCCTGGGCCTCCTCCGGCGGGCGAAGCCCCGTCAGCCGGTCGACGCCGACGGCTGCCTGCCGACCCCGAGGCACGCCTGGTCGGGCTCTCTCCGTTTCCCGCCGCCTGTCGTGCCTGGCGTCGTCGGCGCGCGACGGTCGCCCCAGGGTGGGCCGCATCCGGAGCCTCACCAGTGCCGTCGGCGGGCCCGACACCACCGTCCGGCACGGACGAGCGGGCATGCGCACACGCCTCTGTCGGTTCGGATTCCCTGTTCGCGGAGTCCGAACGGGCGGCGTCCGAGGGGGCACAGTCCAAGGGATCGGAGTCCGCGGACCTGTCCGGTCCCACCGCCGCTCGACCGGTGCGTTCCGTGCGCAGACAGCGGCGGACGGACTCCGGGTCCAGTCCCTCGTTGCAGGCCTGGTGCAGGAGGCGGGCGAAGAGGTAGTCGGAATCGGCGCCGAGGGCCATGGCCAAGGCTTCCCGGGCTTCCAGTTCGTCGCCGGTGGACCAGGCGACCCAGCCGGCGAGCGTGAGCGGTGGCGCGGCGTGCTCGTGGTACGGGCCGACACACCGGCGGGCCAGCGCTCGCCACAGCCGCAGGGCCGGACCCGCCTCGTCGCCCTCCATCCACTCGGCCACGTGATCGCGGGTCGTGCGGTCCTGAAGGCCGAGGATCAAGGTGGCGGCCTCGTCGTCGTCGAGGAGTCCGTCGTCGCGGAGGTCAGCGGGCCGTGTGCCGGAGACGGCGGGAGCGTCGGCGAGCCGATCCATGATCCGGCGGGCCAGTTCGAGGGTCTCGTCAGCCACGCTCTGACGGCTCTCGGCGTCCAGAATCCTCGGAACGAGCGCCATGGAAGCCGTGTCGAGTGCGATCTCCTGCTCCAGTGCCCCGGCGGTCTGCTGAGGAGTCAGCCTGGCCGTCAGCTCGCGCAGGGTGCCGCGAACCTGGAGACCGGCGTAGGTCGCGGCGGCGGCCAGTACGGAGGTGCCCGGCAGGCCCATCGGCTCGCCCCCTCCCGGGCAACAGCCCTGACCCGGGCAGCAGTACGACCAGAAGCGGCCGTCGGAGATGCAGAGCGCCTCGACCACGGGGACGTCGAGGCGGCCGCAGGCCGTGCGCAGCAGCTGTGCCAGCGGGCGGAGTCGCTCCATCACGTCCTGACCCGACTCGCCGGCCCGCGGTTCCTGGCAGAGGTAGGCGACCATGCTCCCGGGTCGGGCGCCCCGACGCTCGCTTCCGGTCACCAGGCCTTGCGAGAGCTGCTGGGCCACGGACGGCCAGTCGCCCGCGGTCGCGGGGATGCCGAGCCGGGCCCGTCCGCCGAACCGGCCGCGTCGCTCCCCGTCGTGCAGGGCGACCAGGACGATGCTGTCCTCGGGCCGGTATCCGAGCAAGTACGGGAGCGCGTCTGCCAGTTCGGCCGGGGTACGCAGGGTGACCTGGTGTTCGGCGCAGAGCCCCGAGGCGGTGCCCTGGCCCGAGAGCGCCTCAGCGCCTTCGCGCCCTTCCCGCTTCTCGTGCCCGCCGATGTCGCTGTTGCCGGAAGAGCCGGCCGCTTCGCTGTGATTCGTCATGCCGTGACCATCCCGCGGATCTTCAAATTCCGCTTCGGCCTGTGGATAACCCCAATCAGGGACACGTCAGACATTGTCCACAGCATCACGCGCTCGTTCGCGCGATGTCCGACCCATCGGGTTGCATGGGGCCATGAGCAACGAAGAACCAGGACCCACCACAGCCCCGGAAGACCTGCGCGCCGCGGCCGACGGCGTCCTCGCCCGCCTGGTCGGCGCCCCTGCGGGCGAGGCCCGCCTGCGCGAGGACCAGTGGCGTGCCATCAAGGCCCTGGTGGCCGACAAGCGCAGAGCGCTCGTCGTGCAGCGCACCGGCTGGGGCAAGTCCGCGGTCTACTTCGTCGCCACCGCGCTGCTGCGCGAGCGGGGCGCCGGGCCCACGGTCATCGTCTCCCCTCTCCTCGCGCTCATGCGCAACCAGGTGGAGGCGGCAGCGCGAGCCGGGATCCGGGCCAGGACCATCAACTCCTCCAACACGGAGGAATGGGAGACGATCCAGGCCGAGGTGGCCGCGAGCGAAGTCGACGTCCTCCTGGTGAGTCCGGAACGGCTCAACAACCCGGACTTCCGCGATCAGGTGCTGCCCAGACTGGCCGCGGCCACCGGCCTGCTCGTGGTCGACGAGGCGCACTGCATCTCCGACTGGGGCCATGACTTCCGGCCGGACTACCGCAGGCTGCGCACGATGCTCGCCGATCTCCCGTCCGGCGTCCCCGTCCTGGCCACCACCGCGACCGCCAACGCGCGCGTAACGGCCGATGTCGCCGAGCAACTGGGCACCGGCGGCACCACGGACGCTCTGGTCCTGCGCGGCCCGCTGGACCGGGAGAGCCTGAGCCTCGGTGTGCTGCGGCTGCCGGACGCCGCCAACCGGATGGCCTGGCTCGCCGAGCACATGAACGAGCTGCCGGGCTCCGGGATCATCTACACCCTCACGGTGGCAGCCGCCGAGGAGGTCACCGCGTTCCTGCGCCAGTGCGGGCACACGGTGTCGTCGTACACGGGAAAGACGGAGAACGCGGAGCGCCAGCAGGCCGAGGAGGACCTGCTCGCCAACCGCGTCAAGGCGCTGGTCGCCACCTCCGCGCTGGGCATGGGCTTCGACAAGCCCGACCTCGGATTCGTCGTGCACCTGGGCTCCCCCTCCTCCCCCATCGCCTACTACCAGCAGGTCGGCCGCGCGGGCCGCGGTGTGCAGCATGCCGAGGTGCTGCTGCTGCCGGGCAAGGAGGACCAGGCGATCTGGGAGTACTTCGCGTCGCTCGCCTTCCCCCCGGAGGAGCAGGTGCGCCGCACCCTGGACATCCTGTCCCGGTCCGACCGACCGCTCTCCCTGCCCGCCCTCGAGCCTCTGGTGGAGCTGCGCCGGTCCCGCCTGGAGACGATGCTCAAGGTGCTCGACGTGGACGGTGCCGTGCGCCGCGTGCAGGGCGGCTGGATCTCCACGGGCAACGCGTGGATGTACGACACCGAGCGGTACGCCTGGGTCGCCAAGCAGCGGGCGGCCGAGCAGCAGGCCATGCGTGACTACGTCACAACGACCGAGTGTCGGATGGAGTTCCTGCGGCGCCAGTTGGACGACGAGGGAGCGGCGCCGTGCGGACGCTGCGACAACTGTGCGGGAGCACGCTTCGAGACGACCGTGTCCCCGGCGGCGCTGGACGCGGCAAACGGCGAACTCGGTCGAGCGGGCGTGGAGGTCGAACCCCGGAAGATGTGGCCGACAGGTCTGCCGGCCGTCGGCGTGGACCTGAAGGGGCGCATCCCCGCCGGTGAACAGGCCACTCCGGGGCGGGCCTTGGGGCGGCTCTCGGACATCGGCTGGGGCAACCGGCTGCGACCGATGCTCGCACCGCAGGCCCCGGACGGGCCCGTCCCGGACGACGTCGCGAAGGCCGTGGTCGGCGTGCTGGCCGACTGGGCGAAGGGCCCCGGCGGCTGGGCTTCCGGACACCCTGACGCGCAACCGCGCCCGGTCGGGGTCGTCACCCTGGCCTCACGCACGCGTCCACAGTTGATCCAGTCACTGGGAGCACGGATCGCGGAGGTCGGCCGACTGCCCCTGCTCGGTTCCGTGGAGTACGTCGGCGAGGCACCGCAGATCTCCCGGAGCAACAGCGCACAGCGACTCAAGGCGCTCGACGGTGCACTGGCGGTGCCACCCGCGCTGGCCGCGGCTCTCAAGGAAGTGGGCGGTCCCGTCCTGCTCGTGGACGACGCGACGGAGACCGGGTGGACGCTCGCGGTGGCCACCCGGATGCTGCGTCGGGCCGGTGCGCAGGGGGTGTTGCCGCTGGTCCTCGCCGTACAGGCGTGACTCACGCATCTCCGACGGCATCAATGGGCAGGGATATACACGGCACTCTGCCAGAAAACGGTCTGTGGCCCCAATTGCTCGTTGCCGCAACCAAGTTCGACAGGAAGAATTGAGGTCCGCTCCCCGCACGGCTGGCCCGTGGTCCGGTAGGGCTCTGCTGCGGCGTGCGCTCCCCCAAGTCCGACCCCCGCCCGCAGTGTGGGCGCGTAGCCGAAGGGAGGACCGTGACCTTCGGATTCGCTCCGTCCTCGGCGGCATCGATGTCGACGTCTGCCGACCTGTCCGCCAACCCACTGGCCCGGATGCTCGAACCCGCCGAATGGGCCGCCGCCGGGATTCCGCTGCTGCGCGATCCCCGGGAGGTCGTCAGTGGGCTGCACGCCCGGCACCGGCCCAGCCCCTCGACCGCGATCGTGGCCGTCCTCGATCCGGACGAACGGCTACGGGCCAGCGCCTCGTTCACCCGGCGTCCCGCACCGGCCGACGGCTGGATGTTCCGCAACGCACTGCTCTCGCAGCTGCGCCGGGTCATCCCGCACGACCTGCGGCGCCGCACTCCGGTGCGTACGGCCGTGCTGCTCTACTGCCGTGACGGCGACGCGCGTTGGACGGAGGAGGACGGGGCGTGGATGTGGGGTCTGCGGGACGCCTGCACGCTCCATGGGCTGCGCTGCGGGTCCTACATCACGTTGACGCGTGACGGCTGGCAGGTCCTCGGCGAGGGCCGCGGCGGACGCCGTCCCCACGCGGACTCCCCGCCGGAGTCCTTCGCCCTGGCCGAGGCGCCACCGCCGTTGCCGCGCACCGGCGGCGCGGCGTCGGAGGTACTGCGTCGGGCAGCAGCCCGCTGAGGTCAGGGCGCCCACCAAAGGCGGTACCCAGCCATCGAGACGCGTCAGGTCCGCCTCCGAGGCCGTACGGCCAACAGGTGCGGACCGCCCTTGCGAGGCTCACGCGACAACGGCGCCATGGATCCGTCAGGCGGCAAGGGACGGCCATGCGACCAGTCACGCACGGCACGCGAACAGCCTGGCGGCGCACGACATGCGCAGGGTCACCCTGACGCGCCTGAAGCCAACACGCAGCAGCGCCGCACCCGCCGACACCGAACAACTCGGCTCGGCCGGGCGCGGCGCAGCACACACTCACGCACTCGCTCAGCAGGGACACATGCCACCCCCGGGAGCCTGAACGGCGCATCGGCACGTCCCCCGTGCCAATGCCCAGCCCTCGGCGCACGCCGAAAGACCCACCGCACAGATTCCGCAGCAGCGCTACGCACGCCACCCCGCGCACGCGCACGGGAAGCAGGCCTCCGCACTCCGTACTCCGGAAGCAGCGCTCCGCACGCACCGAAAGGCGTCAGAGCACCATCCGAACGCCCTGATCGCGCCACGGGCAAGCCGCGGACGCGCCTCGGACATGCTTCCGGCAGGTTCCGGAACCGCTCAGACCCCGGCGCCCAGTACCGCGTTGATCTGCTGCGGGTCGCCGCAGACGATCATCAGGGCACCGGCCCGGCCGAGGGCCAGCGGGAGGGCGGAGGCGGCAGCGGTGTCGGAGCCGCCGTTGACGGCGACCACGACGACGGGGCGGGACGCGGCCCGCTCCACGACGGAGGCGTCGGCGTAGAAGACGTCGTCACCCGCATCGTGCTGCGCCCAGTAGGCGGCCTCACCGAAGGACAGTTCGTGCGCGGCCCACGGGTGGGGGTCGCCGGTGGTGATCACCAGCACCTCACCAGGGACGCGACCGGAGTCCAGCAGCAGGTCGACGGCTTCTTCGGCGGCGTCCAGCGCGCCCTCGGCCGAGGCCGGGATCAGCTGGATCTGCGGGGTCGCCGCAGCGACCGCGGTGGCCGGGGCGGACGGCCCCGGCACGGCCGCGGCAGGTTCGCGCGGCGTGCGTTGGGCCGGCATCGGCCGGACAGGACCCGGACGGCCCGGACGTGGCGGAGCCACGGGACGGGGGCCGGGTACGGGACGGGGGGTCGGCGCGGTACGGCCGGCGGCCGAAGTGGCGCGGGGACCCTGGGCACTCTCGTGAATCTGAGGCTCCTCGGGAATGAGAGGCATGAACTGATTTTTATCAAACGCCGGTGCGACACGCTCCGGCGGGTGGCACATGAGTGCGAGCGGAATCGTCAGAAATCGAAGCCGAGCTGGCCCTCGATTTCCGGAACGCTTCCGTCCGCCCAGCTGCGGACCTTCTTGAGGTGCCGCCACTGGGGCAGCGCATCAAGATACGCCCACGACAGCCGGTGGTACGGGGTGGGGCCCCGCTCCTCCAGCGCGGCTTTGTGAACCGGCGACGGATACCCGGCGTTGGCCGCAAAACCGAAGTCTGCATGGTCGATGCCCAGTTCGGCCATCATTTTGTCGCGCCGGACCTTGGCGATCACCGAGGCCGCCGCGACGGCGACGCAGGACTGGTCGCCCTTGATCACCGTTCGGACCTGCCAGGGATGACCGAGATAGTCGTGTTTCCCGTCGAGGATGATCGCGTCGGGGAGGACCGGCAGCGACTCCAGGGCGCGCACCGCCGCGAGCCTCAGGGCGGCCGTCATCCCCAGGGCGTCGATCTCCTCGGGCGAGGCATGCCCCAGGGCGTACGACGTCACCCACTTCTCCAGTTCCACGGCGAGCGTCGTACGCCGCTTGACGGTGAGGAGCTTGGAGTCGGTGAGTCCCTCGGGCGGACGGCGCAGTCCCGTGACCGCGGCGCAGACGGTGACCGGGCCGGCCCAAGCGCCACGCCCCACCTCGTCGACACCGGCAATGATCTTCGCTCCGGTCGTGGCGCGGAGGGAGCGCTCAACGGTGTGGGTGGGTGGTTCGTACGGCATGGCAGCCTTAGCCTACGCCGCTGCGAACCCCACCCGACACCGCGGTTCCCGAAGCGGCCCGGAAGCACCCACGGACGCGAAGCCCGAGGCGTTCCACCACCGGCGGACGCGGGCACGACGAAGCCGTCCAAAACCGGCCACACCCCGCCCGATCAGCGTGATCACGCGCCGTTCGGCCGAAGCAGCGGCACCATCAGCTGGTCGATCATCTCCTCCAGATCCCGCTTGCCCCATTCGCTGGCGCACACCTTGGAGCGGTACATCATCATGGCCGGGATGGCGTCGAAGACGTAGGGGTTCGCCGCGTCGGAGCGGACCTCCCCCCGCTCGATTCCGCGCCGGATGACCTCTCGAAGCAGGGCAAGGGTCGGTTCGATGACCCCGCCGAGAATCACCCCGTGGAAGCGTTCGGCCTGCGCGGCATCGCATTCGTGAAGCACCGAGCGGAGGGCGAACCCGGGGCGCGAGAACATCGCCTCGCGCACCTGCAGACACAGCGCCAGCAGATCCTCCCGGACGCTGCCGAGGTCCGGTGCCTGCTCGATCCGGGGCAGGGCGGCCTCCAGGGCGTCCGCGACGAGGTCCTCCTTGGACGGCCAGCGCCGGTAGACCGCGGCCTTGCCCGTCTGCGCTCCGGCGGCGACGCCTTCCATCGTGAGGGCGTTCCAGCCGACCGTGCTGAGCTGCTCCAGCGCGGCATCGAGGATGGCGCGCTCCAGTACGGCACCGCGCCGGCGCGGGGAAGCCGGCTGAGCGGGGGTGGCCGTCCAGTGCGAAGTAACCATCTGAGTGTCTCCGTTGAGCTTGAGCTTGAGCTTGACCGTGAGGAAGCGGGGAGGTGGAGGGAGCGGATCGGTGGCGCCATGCGGCACCGGGACGCGATACGGCACTGACTTCAGTGAACGCTTGCGTTCACTGAGGGGGACTCACTACCGTTGACGCGGCAGTGAACGCGAGCGTTCACTAAGGCACTTGTGGGGGACCCATAGTGACAACCTCTCAGTTGATAAAGGATCAGAAGCCAGGAGCGGCCCGTCGGGAGGGGCATCCCGGCGTAGCGCTCGCCGTCATCGCGGCCTGCCAACTCATGGTGGTACTCGACGCGACGATTGTGAACATCGCACTCCCGCACATTCAAGACGCGCTCAAATTCAGCACGACCGACCTGACGTGGGTGGTCAGCGCCTACACCCTCACCTTCGGCGGACTGCTGCTCCTCGGCGGCCGCGCGGGAGACATCCTCGGGCGGCGCCGGGTCTTCATGACCGGGATCCTGCTGTTCACGCTCGCCTCGCTGCTGGGCGGCCTGGCTCAGGAGCCCTGGCAGCTGCTGCTCGCGCGCGCCCTCCAGGGCGTGGGTGGTGCGATCGCCTCGCCCACCTCGCTCGCCCTGATCACCACCACCTTCCCCGAGGGCCCGGAACGGAACCGGGCCTTCGCTGTCTTCGCCGCCGTCTCGGCGGGCGGTGGCGCCATCGGCCTCCTCGCGGGCGGCATGCTCACCGAGTGGCTCGACTGGCGCTGGGTGCTCTTCGTCAACGTACCCATCGGTGTCCTGATCGCAGCGCTCGCGCCGGTGTACATCAACGAGTCCGAGCGTCATCCGGGCCGCTTCGACATCGCGGGCGCGCTCACCTCGACGGCCGGAATGGCGTCCCTGGTGTACGGGTTCATCCGCGCCTCGGAAGAGGGCTGGCGGGACAGCCTCACCATCGGGTCCTTCGGAGCGGCCGTCGTGCTGCTGGTGGCCTTCGTCCTCATCGAACTGCGAGCCAAGGAGCCGATCACCCCGCTGAAGATGTTCGCCGACCGCAACCGCTCGGGCACGTACGTGATCATGCTCAGCCTGGCTGCCGCGATGTTCGGCATGTTCTTCTTCATCGTGCTGTTCGTCCAGAACGTGCTGGGCTACACGCCGATCGAAGCCGGCCTGGCCTTCCTCCCGGTGACGGTCGCGATCGCCATGGGCGCCGGCCTGTCGCAGCGCTTCCTGCCCGTCCTCGGCCCCAAGCCGTTCATGGTCACCGGTTCGACGCTGGTCGTGCTCGGCCTCGGCTGGCAGACCTTCATCAGCCCCGACAGTTCGTACGCCGGCGGGGTGCTCGGGCCGATGCTGCTGTTCGGCTTCGGCATGGGGCTGAACTTCGTGACGCTGACGCTCACCGCGGTCTCCGGTGTCCCCGTGCACGAGGCGGGCGCGGCCTCGGGCCTGCTCAACGCCACGCAGCAGGTGGGCGGTTCGCTCGGCCTGTCCATCCTGACCACGGTCTTCGGAACGGCCAGCCGCGACGAGGCGGAGAAGCAGGTACCGAACTTCCTGGCCAACGGCTCGGCGGAGCAGAAGGCGGAGTTCGCCAAGACGCATCAGCTGCCCGCGCCCTGGGGCCACGACGTGCTCGCCGAAGGCATCTCGACCGCCTTCGTCCCGGCCGCCGCGATGGCCGTACTGGCCCTCGTCACCGCCACTGTGGTGATCCGCGTCCGCAAGAGCGACCTGGACGCGCTCGCCGGCACGGCGGGACCCGCCTCGGGAGGCTGACGCCACCAGAGGCTGATCGACCCATCAGGCCCCGACGGGGCCGCGGAGGCCGGGCCGGGTCCGGGGACCGACGGCGAGGACGACGGTCCGGCCCTCCGCGGGCCGCAGACAAGAACGAGGGCGACACCGAGGCCCGGAGCCGAAAGCCGTGGCAGCTCGCGACGGGACGCGGGGGACGCTCATCGATAGGAGACGTCGTCCCCCACGTTGTGGCACGTCTCCCAGTTCGCATCCTTCGACACCGGCCGCTCACGAAGGATGTCCCGGGCGCGGGCCTCGCCCCAGCTGGTGGCATACCAGGGCTTCTGGTCGTCGGCCAGGTCGTTCGCGATCAACCTCAGTGCGCAGGAACGCGCCGGTTCCTTCAGCTTGTCGAGGGCCGGTACGGCGTCGGCGCTCAGGTTGCGCGCATACTCGAGGTCGAACTTGCCCGTGTCCTCGTAGCGCTGGACGTTGCTCCCGGCGATCAAACCGTCGGGCGACAGCAGTCCGAAGGCGAGCACGCCCGCCGCGGCACTGGCCGCGACGGCCCGTGGCAGCCAGCGGGCACCCCACACCCCGGCAGCCATGATGAGCACGATGACCAGGCCGAGCCAGAGCTCCATGGCCACCACCGAGACCCTCAGCCGCGTCAGTCCATAAGCCTCCACGTACATGTCCATGCGTCGCACCGCCGATGCCACGACAACGAGCGCCAGCGCGCACAGAGTTCCCAGCACACCGCGCACCAGCGTCCGGTCGCGCGCTCCCCCGCGCGGGGCCCAGCGCAGTGCGAAGAAGATGACGAGCAGGGTCAGCAGGGTGACCAGGAGCAGCTGCCAGAAGCCCTGCCGCGCGTACTCCGCGTATGTCTGGCCGGTCTTGTCCAGTACAGCGTCGTAGCCGCCGAAGAGCACGGCGAGTTGGACTGCGTTGAAGGCCGCGAAGAGCACGGTGAGCACGATCAGCGGCAGTGCCCACTCGACCCGCCCCCGAGCGCGCCCCTCGGGCACCTCGACGCGGTCCCACTGAACGGGCGCGGCGGCCGTGTGCGCTGCCGCCAGCGCGCCGACCACGCCCAGCGCGAGGAGCAGGACACGCCAGGGACCACCGGAGACGGAGGCGTCCGGCATGAGATCGCCGAGGAGATCGGCGAAGGCGGCGTCGGCCTCCGCGAACAGCACCCCGAAGACCACGAGCAGGACCGCGGTCACGACGAGGGCACGCAGCAGAGGACCGATTCGCCCGCGGGCGCCGCCGGACCGCTCGCGCAGCCCCTGCCAGCCCCATACGGGACCGGTGACCAGCGCGTTGAACAGCCCGATCGGACCGAGCAGGACGGCGGGCCAGCGGCGGCCGCCGTGCAGTGCGAGCGAGCCCAGCGCGAGCGCCGTGACCACGGCCAGGAAGGACGGCCAGTCCGCGTCCCGCAGAGCGGGCACGGCCAGCAGGGCCAGCCCGCCGATGCCCCAGACAAGCGTCCACGCGCGCGGGAGCCTGCCCGCGTCCTGCGCGGCGAAATACGCGGCCAGCGCGGCCGGGATCGCCACCAGCAGGAGATTGATCGCGAGCCCGTCCCCCAGGAGCAGCATGCTCAGCACTCCGGTGGCGAGCGCGGCCCACAGAGTGGCCGTGCGCACCGGGGCCGGTTGCCCGAACCGGAGATCGGCCAGCCAGAAAGTGGGGGCAGGAGACGGGCGGTCCCAGTCGTTGCCCACGCCCACCGAGGTCGCCACCCCTGACGTACCGGACCTCGTGGACACGGCAGTAGCAGCCGAACGGCGCCCCGGCACCGCGTCCTGCGGCTCGCCCTTCCTCGTGGTGCCGTCCCCCGAGGCCTGCGCTTTCGGTCCGGCGCGCTCGGAATCCTTCGGCTCGGGCGTGGACGGTGTGTCGGACACGGGACCCCCTCCCAGCCGGCCGCCACGCGCAGACAGCTCACGACACGCCGCGGCGGCGGAGGGCTGGTGCTGGCGACCGGTATCTCGTTCGGCACGCGCCCGGCATGATCAACAGGCGGCGTGGCGGAAAGGGTATCCACGTGCAGGCCATGCGGGTCTGTCGCGGGGACGCTGTAGCAGGCCTGTGACAGAGGGAGGGGTTTCGACGACCGAGGCGAAGCCCCACGGGCCGCTACGCCCTCCCGACCCACGGTCCAGGCTGTATGGACCCGTGCGTACAAGCCCTACGGCCTACACAGGCGCAGGTGCCCAGCCCGGCAGTTCCTCCGTCTGCTCCACCCACACGCTCGGCGGCGCCCCCGCCTTTCCGGCGGCAACCACACCACCCACGATGGCGCACGTCGTGTCCATGTCGCCGCCGACCTGGGCGGTCGCCCAGAATGCCTCTTCGTAGTCACCCAGGACCCGGGCTGCCGACCAGAGCGCGAACGGCACCGTGTCGTGCGCCGTCGTACGCCGTCCGCAGCCCAGCACCGCGGCGACCGTTCCGGCGTCCGCGTAGTCGAGCATGTCGCGGGCGCGCCGCAGTCCCGCGCCCACGGCGCTGCGCGGGACGAGCGCGATGACGCCGTCGAGCAGCGCCTCCGCACTGGGCGGACCCTCCGGGGCGGCGGCCAGGGAGGCCGCGGCGGCGACCGCCATCGCGCCGACCACGGCCTCGCGGTGCTGATGGGTGGGGTACGCCGAGATCTCGGCCTGGTGCGTCGCCTGCTCGGGGTCGTCGGCGTACCAGGCGCCCAGGGGGGCGATCCGCATCGCTGCGCCGTTGCCCCACGATCCCTGTCCGTTGAAGAGCTGCGAGGCCAGCTCACGCCAGTCGCCGCCCTCGCGGACCAGCCGCAGCAGCCGGTTGACGGCGGGGCCGTAGCCGCGGTCGAAGTCATGGTGCTCGGCGAAGGAGCGGGCCAGTTCGTCCTGGTCGATGCGGTGGCGGGCGGCCAGAACGGCCACTACGGAGCAGGCCATTTCCGTGTCGTCCGTCCACTGCCAGGGGCCGGGCGGCAGCTCGCGGCGCTTGAGCAGCGGATAGTTCGCAGGCACGAAGAACTGTGAGCCGAGCGCGTCCCCCACCGCGAGTCCGCGCAGGCTGGCGACGGCGCGCCCCAGGCGCCCGTCGGGAGAGGAGTCAGCGGTCATCGCCCTGCCACTCTAATTCGTTGTCGGCACATCCGGCACAGCCCGCTGCGCCCGGACCTGATCTTCAAAGCGTGAGGCCTACCCCGTGACGCCGTACGGCTCGGGATCACGCCAGCGTTCGAATGGACGGTCCAGGGTGTACCGGCCGTCGTCACCGAGAACGAGCATCCGCGTCTCGCCGTTCCCGGGATTCGACAGCGACTCGAAGTCCGCGACCGACCAGTGGAACCAGCGCATGCAGAACAGTCGCATGGCGAGCCCGTGCGTCACCAGGAGGACGTTCGGCGGGTGGTCGGGCGCTTCGAAGCTCCGGTAGAGGCTCTCCAGGAAGCCACCGACACGGTCGTACACGTCGGCGCCGGACTCCCCCTGGGCGAAGCGGTAGAAGAAGTGCCCGTACGCGTCCCTGTACGCCTTCTGCAGGCGTACGTCGTCGCGGTCCTGCCAGTTGCCCCAGTCCTGCTCGCGCAGTCGCGGCTCCTCGCGGACGCGCACGAGTCCGGGGTCGAGATGGAAGGCCCGGAAGGTCTCGTGGGTGCGGCGGTACGGGGAGACGTAAACGCTTACGCGCTCCCTGCCGAACAACTCCCGCAACTGCTTGCCCGTGTCCTCCGCCTGCTGGCACCCCTTCTCGGTGAGTGCCAGTGCGTGGTCGGGCTCGCGTTCGTAAACGGAGTCATCGGCATTGCCCACCGACTCGCCGTGCCGGACAAGAACGATGCGCCGTGGTCGTGCCATGCCAAAACCCTAGATCGGTTGCGGGCCGATCGAGCACTCGTACGGGCTCCATACGGCGTAGGTCACACAGCTCCTGCACACTCCGGGCCCACCACAGGCGACCGCGTCAGACGGTCCAGGAAGGCTCCAGCTGCACGATGTCCCCCGCCAGAGCCGCGACGTCCGCCTCCGTCTGGGCCCGCAGCGCGAGTCGTTCCACACGCTCGACGCGGTACTTGCCGTGCTCCGCGGCAGACCGCCACATGGACAGCACCAGGAACTCATGGCCGGGCGCCTCGCCGAACAGACCGCGCACCATGCCGGGCGAACCCGCCATCGCCGGGTTCCAGACCTTCTCCTGCATCAGGGCGAAGTGCTCGGCCCGCTCCTCGTGGACACGGCAGTGGGCCACCCGTACCAGGTCGGCATCTGTGAAGCGCGGCTCGAAACCGGTCTTCACGTCGAAGCGGTAGTCGAACAGCTTGACCTGCGAGTCCTTGAACGTGCCCGACTGCGACGCGGCGAGCCGGTCGTGGGAGCGGGCCATGAAGGAGTCGTAGAAGGCGCGGCTCTCCCAGAAGGCGAAGACGTGCGCCACCCCGGGCCGCCCCCGGCTCCAGCCTCCGCCCTGTCCCCGGAATCCCGGCTCACCCAGCAACCCCGCCCACTTTCGCTGCCCCCGCTCAAAACCGCGGCGGTCCACCACGGTGCAGCGAATCCACTTGACCAGCACCGCGCCATCGTAAGGCCAGGGAACGTGGCGTCGGTCACGCTCCGGCTCAGTGCACCCGCGCGAGCGCCCCGGCGCGCGTGGCACGATGGACAATCGGCCTTGATTGCACAGCAGTTGAGGTGGGAAGTGCATCGGCAACGGGGAGGGAAGATCTGGTGAACGGCCTCAACAAGGGCATCCGCAGGGTCGAGGTCGCGGCGAAGTGGGACCCCAGTCCCCCCGGCCAGGCGGCCACGGATCTCGACATCATCGCCGCGACCTACGTCGCCGACGCGCCGTACGGAGCCCCCGCCTACGTAGTGCACTTCGACAGCCGCTCCCCGGACGGCACCATCTACCTCAACCGGGACAGCAAGGACGGCAAGGGCTTCGGCTGGGACGAGGTCATGACCCTGGAGCTCGACCGGCTCGACAGCCGCTACGCGCGCGTGGTGGTCGGCGTCCTCATACAGCAGCGTGCCGGACGCCGGACGTTCGTCGGTGTGCTCAACCCCGGCGTGCGCCTGCGCGAGGGCTACACCGTCCTGGCGGAGGACGACTTCGGCAGCGTGCTGGGGTCGACGGCGGCCACGGTCGGGGAGTTCCGGCGCGACGCCTCCGGGGAGTGGTCCTTCTACCCGGGAATCCACGGCCACGACACGGAGCCGGCGTCCTTCGCCGCGGTCATGGGCAGCGCTCCCGACGCCTGATCGCCCCCTGTAGAGGTCCGAATTCGGTGAAACGCGAAGGGCGGTGGGGGTCATGCACGAGCCCCCCCGCCCC